>NZ_JBXAYL010000002.1:0-265105 GCF_056783195.1 Salicola sp. AFF1 | reverse complement strand
TTGCTATTATATCGCTCAAAGCCTTGTTATTGCAGGCTTTGGGCGCATTTCTGGTCGATTGAAGTAACGGATTCAGGCGTCAATCAATGCGTTCGCGGTGCCCGGCAACATCATCGGTATCCATACCGGCCTGATCCGAGCTGCCGAGACGGAACATGAGTTTGCAGGGGTGGTGGCCCACGAAATCGCACACCTCAGCCAACGCCATTACGCCCGGCGTCTGGAACAACAGAAGCGCAGCACACCACTGACCATTGCCGGTATGCTGGCCGGCATCATCCTGACCGCCGCCACCGGCTCGCAAGCCGGCATTGCCACTATTGCCGGCACCCAGGCACTGGCCATTGATCAGATGCTGCGCCACAGCCGCGCCCATGAGCGCGAGGCCGACCGGCTGGGTCTCGAGATCATGGCCCGAGCCGGCTACGATCCCGCAGGCATGCCAGCCATGTTCGAACGCATGCGCCAGTTCCAGGGCAACCGCCCGCCGGAATACCTTTCAACCCACCCTATGACCGAATCCCGGATCGCCGATACCCGGGCCCGGGTTGCCGACATCCGGAACCAGGAACGTTACGACCAGCGACTCGCCTACCACCTGGTTCGCAACAGGGTGCGCTTGCATCATCACGAGAAGCCGGGGAACCTGGTCGCCCACTTCCGGCGCGCCTGGGAGGAAGGCAGCGGCCTGGAGGCGGACGCGGCACGTCACGGACTGGCCGCTGCATTGATTGCGGCCGATAGGGCAAAAGAGGCCATTCCACACGTGCGCGCGCTGCTGGAGCGCTACGAGGGCGATATATTCCTGGTGGCGGAGCTGGCAAGAGCTCTGCGCCACAGCGATCAGACGCCAGAAGCGGCCAAACTGCTGGAACGACACCTGAAACGCCACCCGGGCAACCTTACGCTGAGCCGGACACTGGCGGATATCCGCATGGAGCTGAACCAACCGAAGGCGGCAGCACGGCTCTACGAGGCACTGACCCGTGATTACGGTGACGATGCCACGCTCTGGGGGGATCTTTCGGAAGCTGCTGGACGTGCCGGCAACCTGATCGAGGTGCACCGTGCTCGCGGGGAGCGGTTACTGCTGATGGGCGACGCGGAGGCGGCTGCGCGCCAGTTCCGCCAGGCACTGGAGCGGGCACCGGCCAGACACACGCGCAAGGCACTTCTGAGGGACCGCCTGGAAGAAGCCAATAGGCGCGCCAGCCTCAACCGCCAGCGCTGAGACCTGGTCCTCAGGCGTTACCCGCTACCTTCAGTTTCCTGGCCGCAGTGAAATCCAGCATGCGCTGCACCGAAACAAGCGCTTTCTCCCGGGTGGCCTCATCCACATGGATCTCTTGATCCTGTTGGCGCAGGACCCGCAGCAGATTATCCAGTCCGTTCATCGCCATCCAGGGGCAATGGGCACAGCTGCGGCAAGTCGCTCCCTCGCCAGCCGTAGGGGCTTCAATCAGGTTCTTGTCGGGCGCCACTTCGTGCATCTTATGGAAGATGCCGCTGTCCGTAGCCACAATAAAATCCTCAGCATCCATGGTCTTCACCGCCTCAATCAGGCGGGAAGTAGAGCCAACCACATCCGCCTGCTCAACCACCGAAGCCGGCGATTCCGGGTGCGCCAGTACCACGGCATCCGGCATGGTGGCGCGCAGGTTCTCAACACCCTGGCCCTTGAACTCTTCATGCACGATGCAGGAACCGTCCCACAGCAGCATATCCGCCTGGGTGGAGCGCTGAATGTAGGCACCAAGGTGCTTGTCCGGGGCCCAAAGGATGGATTCGCCACGCGAATCCAGGAAATCGACAATGGACTCCGCGCAGCTGGAGGTCACCACCCAGTCGGCGCGCGCCTTGACCGCTGCCGAGGTATTGGCATACACGACCACGGTTCTTTCGGGATGCTGATCGCAGAAGGCGGCAAAGTCATCCGCCGGACACCCGATATCCAGTGAGCAGGTTGCTTCCAGCGTGGGCATCAGAACCCGTTTTTCCGGGTTCAGGATCTTGGCGGTCTCTCCCATGAAGCGCACCCCGGCGACCACCAGAGTCGAGGCCGGATGTTCGTTGCCAAACCGGGCCATTTCCAGTGAGTCCGCCACACAGCCGCCGGTTTCTTCCGCCAGGGACTGGATCAAAGGATCGGTATAGTAATGGGCCACCAGCACCGCATCCTGCGCTTCAAGCTCACGCCGGATCGCAGCACGCCGCTCTTCCGCCTCGGCCTCGCTCAGTGTTGGCGCCTCACGCTCGTGCGCCAGATGTTCCTGAACCAGAATGCGGTCCTGCCTGTACGTCATGGACTCTGACCACCCTTTGAGTAAGCCGTTTAAAGGTTCTCTCCTACCCGTTTATGCCTCTGTCACCCGCATTTTTCAATGGTCGGATACAAACGGCCGGGCTGCGGGGATAAAAGCGGGGGTGGGAATGGTGGGTCGTGCAGGATTCGAACCTGCGACCAATTGGTTAAAAGCCAACTGCTCTACCAACTGAGCTAACGACCCCTGACAAAACCGGGAAGCTAAATAGTGGTGGGTCGTGCAGGATTCGAACCTGCGACCAATTGGTTAAAAGCCAACTGCTCTACCAACTGAGCTAACGACCCAAACGAGGCGCATATGGTACTTAATTTTTTGGCTTTCGCAACCCTTATGGGTCAATCCATTTCACTGCGGTATTCACGCCCCAGCGCGGTCGCCTCGGATTCCGGATAACGGTCCCGGAGCTGATCCAGAATCTCGCGCGCCTTGTCACTATTACCGGCTCGATCATGGGCAACCGCAAGCTTGAACAATGCGTCCGGCGCCTTGCGGTGGGATCCATGCCGTGACGTCACGATGGTGAACGCCTGCTGCGCCTGTTCATACTTTTCCAGGCTCAGATAGAGCTCACCCAGCCAGTAGTAGGCGTTGACGCTCAGATCGCCCTCTGGGTATTTCTCCAGAAAGCTGTAGAGCTCGTCAATGGCTGCTTCGTAATCCTGCTCTTCCTGAATCAGGTATTGGATCGAGGCATAGGCCTCGCGCTCAGCTTCATCCGGCTGCCGGTACGAAGTGCTCTCCTCGTCGGACTTACTGTTGCTGCCACCGCTGCTATCGCCAGCGCCGTTGCTGTCACTGGATGGCTCCGATGCGCCCTCCAGCTCCGACAGGCGGGAGTCAAGATCCACCAACCGCTCATCAAGATCAATATAGCGTTCACGTGCCTGCTTTTTGAGCCGCTGCACCTCGTGAGATGTGGTCTCGATCTGGTCGCGGAGGTTCTGGATCTCTGCCCGCAACTCCTCCACCAGGAAAAACAGTTCACCAGAGCCGCTCCCGCTGGAACGTTTCGCTTCATTGTCGCTAACAAGCGCGGCGTTGTCCTCCTGGCTCTGGGCGGCGGCCGGAACCACTCCGGTCGCCGCCAGAATCAGACCTGCTGCAAGCAGAGGGCGCACAGGATTATTCGTAGTTGATTTCAACCCGACGATTCTCCGCCCAAGCCTCTTCGTTGCTCTCGTCAACAACAGGCTGTTCTTCGCCATAACTGACTGTCTCAATCTGGTCTGCGGACACATCGTTGACGCGCAGGAAGCGGGCCACGGACTCGGCACGACGCTCGCCCAGGGCCATGTTGTACTCACGGCTGCCACGCTCGTCGGTATGGCCCTCGAGTACCACACTGGCACTGTCATCTTCAGCCAGGTACGCCGCGTGTGTTTCCAGGATGGACTGGGATTCACGACGGATCTCGGAGCTGTCAAAATCGAAATAGATGGTGGAAGCCGCCTTCATGGCTTTTTCCTTCGCCTTCTTCAGAGACGCCTGGGCGCGCTCCTGTTCAGTCATGGCCTCTTCAGAGACGCCACTGCCGTCACCGGCGCCATAGGCATCGGAGTCAGAACCCGCATCGCTCTCCTTCTCCATATCGGCATCGCTCATGCCGTTGGAGCCGGCCCCTTCCGGTTCGGTGGCGGTTGAGCTGCAACCCGCAACAAAGAGAAGGGCAAAGCCCAGCATCAGTACACGGTTCTTGAGAAGATCAGTCATTGGCCTTCCTTTTTTGGTTTTTCCAGTTTTGGATTTCGCTTAATGTATGATGTTCCTGATAATACTGCAAACATCAGGACTCAATCGGCCAGCGGCGACCAGGCGGGATCGCGGATGCCATCGTGTTCCACCGGAAGCGTAAAACGCGCATTCCCGTCCACAGTGGTCACTTCCAACGCCCCCTTTCGTCCGCCGGCACTGGTGACGTAAAGCACCAGACGCCCATTGGGCGCCATTGCCGGTGCCTCGCCGATTTCGGAGCCGGCAAGCACACGCTCCTCGCCGGTCTCCAGATCCACCGCGCCGAGCACGTAGCGCCCGTCGGCCCGATGAATGTAGTAGATTTCCTGCCCCTCCGGTCCGAACACCGGGTGGGCGTTGGACGTTCCTTCAAAGGTCAGGCGCTCGGGCTCCCCTCCCTCCAGGGACTGGACATAGACCTGAGGATTCCCCGAACGATCCGAGGTAAAGGCAAAGCGCTCACCATCCGGTGACCAGCTCGGTTCCGTGTTGATGGAATAATGTCGGGTCAGCCGGTGGGGTTCCAGAGTGTCCAGCGGCATCCGGTAGACGTCTGCACTGCCATCCTTGGAGAGCGTGAGCAACAGGGAACCTCCATCCGGAGACCAGGCCGGCGCCGAATTGAGCCCGGTATAACGGGCAATCCGGCGCCGCTCCCCACTGCTCACGACCTGCCGGTAGATCGCTGGCCGCCCACTTTCAAAGGAAACGTACACCAGTTCTTTGCCGTCTGGAGACCAGTCCGGTGACAGAATGGGCTCACTCGACCGCAGCAGAACCTGGTCCCTGCGCCCATCCACGTCGCTGACCTTGAGCCGGTATTCAACGCTGTCGCCACTGCCGGTACGGGTCACGAACGCGAGCCGGGTATTGAAGATGCCGGGGATGCCCGTAACCCGCTCATAGATGCGGTTGCTCACATGGTGCGCCAGCGTACGCAGCTCCGACGGTGCAGCCGAGGCCCGGGAGCCGAGCAGCCGTTCCTGCTGGCTGACATCGAACAGCTCATAGCTGAGGATGTAGCGGTTGCGTTCCGCGTCAAAATCCACCTCCCCTACCAGGACAAACTGCTGGCCCAGAACACGCCAGTCGCGGAAATGAATGTCATCACCCGAAGTCGGCAGACTGAGCATCCGGGAAGGCTCAAGGGTCTTGAGATCACCGCTCATCGTCAGGTCATCGCGGATAATCCCATCCAGATCCTGCGGGGCTTCACGGGAGTGATTACTGCCAAAGGGCACCACCGCAATCGGCATGCGTCGGTCCGCCCCCTCGGTAACGCGCACGACCATCTCAGCCTGCGCCAGAAGGGGCGCAAGCAGCAGGCAGATCAGGATCAGCGCCTGGCCGGCGCTGCGATGGATCAGGGTCATGGTCGCCTACTCCTCGGGGCTGAATTCAATCGTGATGCCACCACGGAAAAGCTCGTTGAACAGCGCTGAATCGCCCGGGGCGGGGAAGTTGTCCACCCGCCGGACCGCACTCAGCGCTGATTCATCCAATTGCTGGCTGCCACTGCCTTCCACCAGCTCGACAGACCGCAGTTCTCCCGTTGGAAGAACCTCAATCCGCAGCTTGACGACCCGGTCCTTATTCCCTGGCGGTATGTACCAGTTGTTCTTCACTTCCTGATGGATCAGGGTTCGAAAACGTTGGCGTTCATCGGCAATATTAACGCCTTCCATACTGGAAGCATCGACGTCAGCACCATCAGCCTGCTGCTCCCGATCCGATTCCTTCTCTGCCTGGGCTGCTTTCTCCGCCAACCGTTTCAGGCGTTGTTCCTGCTCCGAGCGTTGATCGTCCTTTGTTTCTTCCGGTTCCGGCTCTGGTTCCGGTTCCGGCTCTGGTTCCGGTTCCGGCTCTGGCTCTGGTTCCGGCTTCGGTTCCGGTTTCGGCTCTGGTTCTGGCTTCGGCTCTGGTTCTGGCTTCGGCTCTGGTTCTGGCTTCGGCTCTGGTTCTGGCTTCGGCTCTGGTTCCGGCTTCGGCTTTGGTTCCGGCTTCGGCTCTGGTTCCGGCTCCGGCTCCGGTTCCGGCTTCGGCTCTGGCTCCGGTTCCGGCTTCGGCTCTGGCTTTGCCTGCACCACCCTGGCCTGAACGGCCTGGGGCTGCTGGAACTCTGGTTCCTGGTTCCGCCAGCTCCAGTTTCCTACAGCCAGGATCCCGATCAACAGGTGCAGCCCAATCGAGGCCACGACAGGCCATTTCCATTCCCGGAGCCCGGCCTCGTCCACGCCCAGAAGCCGGCTCCATAATGGAATCGCCCTATCGCCCAGGGCCCCCGCGGCCTGGATGATGCGCTGCCAGTCCTGTTTCATCGTGCCGACGCACCGCCCTGACCGAATCCGTGCATCACTCGTCCTCCGGTGGCTCGGTGATCAGTCCCACCTCACTGGCACCCGCTCCCTGAAGGGCCGACATAAGGCGGATAACCGTGCCGTAGCGAACATGTTCATCGCCACGCACATAGACGTTGGCATCCGGCCGTTCCGCAAGGATCGAGGCCACTTGCGACACAATCGTCTGGCGTGACTTGGGTTTACTCCGGTCCTCGCCCACTTCCAGGAAATAACCGCCGTTCGCATCCACCGAAATGATCAGGGGTTCCTTTTCAGCATCCACAGGCAGCGGTTTGGCTTCCGTGCTGGGCAGATCCACATCCACCCCTTGGGTGAGCATGGGAGCCGTAATCATGAAAATCACCAGCAGCACCAGCATCACGTCGATGTAGGGCACCACGTTCATCTCGGACATTGGCGCCTGGCGTGAACGGCGTGGACTCATATCCATGGCATCACCTCCCGGCGGTCAACCGCTGGCTCCGTGGCTGTGCACCCTGCGGTGGAGAATACTGGCAAATTCCTCAGCAAAGGTTTCGTAACGCTTGATCAGGGCATCCGTCTGGGCCGTGAAACGGTTATAGGCCACCACCGCCGGGATCGCCGCGAACAGGCCCATGGCCGTGGCGATCAGCGCCTCGGCAATGCCCGGCGCCACCGTCTGTAGTGTCGGCTGCTGAACGCCCGCCAGCCCGATAAAGCTGTTCATGATGCCCCAGACCGTCCCGAAAAGACCCACGTAAGGACTCGTGGACCCCACTGTCGCGAGGAACGGGAGATTGGCCTCCAGACGCTCCAGTTCACGAGCCAGCGCGACCTTCATTGCCCGCTGGGTACCGTCCATTACCGCCTCGGCATCGTGGCTCTGCTGGCGCAGACGGGAAAACTCCTTGAAGCCGGCCCGAAAGACGCTTTCCACCCCACCGTTAGGGGAAGGACTGCCAGTGACCTCTTTGTAGAGCTGCCCCAGGTCCATACCGGACCAGAACCGTTCCTCAAAGGCCAATTGCTCCTTGCGGGATTGGCGATAGACCCGTACGCGCTGGAAGATCAGTCCCCAGGATGCAATGGATGCCAGCAATAACAGCAGCATGACCAGCTGCACAATGATCCCGGCGTTGGCAATCAACGACCAGACCGAAAGCTCTCCCTCCACGGAATGCTCCTATTCGTTGTTGGTTTGCAGTGTCCTGTCCACCAGGGCCTGGATGTCGTCGGGCATGCGCCGTGGCCGCCCGGAAGGCAGCTGGACGCAGGCCACTTTGACCTCCCCGCCAACCAGCAATTCGCCATCCGGCTTGCGCCGGGCCTCCTGGCGGAATGTCATGGCCGTGCGGGTCCCGGCGATCAGATCCGCGGACACCTCCAGTTCATCATCCAGGGCGGCCGGCCTGTGGTACTGGATGTTCAGGCTGTGCACCACGAAGGCAATGCCATCGCTCTCAAGCCGCCCCCGCAGGGCCACGCCTTCCGAGCGCACCCATTCCGTACGCGCCCGCTCGAAATACTTCAGGTAATTGGCGTAGAAGACGATGCCACCGGCGTCGGTGTCTTCCACGTAAACCCGCACCGGCCAACGGAAGCCGCTCATCGTCCGTCCTCCCCTTCCGGTGCGTCAAAGCCGAAATGCAGGTAAGCATGCTGGGTGGCCATGCGGCCACGGGGCGTGCGCATCATGAACCCCTGCTGGATCAGGAAGGGCTCCAGCACGTCTTCTATGGTGCCACGCTCTTCGCTGATGGCCGCGGAAAGGCTCTCCACCCCCACAGGGCCACCGCCGAACTTCTCGATCAGCGCCAGCAACAGACGCCGGTCCATATGGTCAAACCCCTGGTAATCGACTTTCAACATGTTCAGGGCCTGGTCGGCGATGGTTTCCGACACCTGCCCGTCCGAGCGCACTTCCGCAAAATCCCGAACCCGGCGCAACAACCTGTTGGCAATGCGCGGCGTCCCCCGGGAGCGGCGAGCGATCTCGCGTGCGCCACCGTTTTCAATGGCAATGGACTGGAGCTCGGCCGAACGCTGCACGATGTTCGTCAGGTCCTCGGTGCTGTAGAACTCCAGCCGCTGGACGATACCGAAGCGATCCCGCAGCGGCGAGGTCAACAGCCCCGCCCGCGTCGTGGCGCCTACCAGCGTGAAGGGCGGCAGGTCCAGCTTGATGGAACGCGCCGCCGGCCCTTCGCCGATCACGATATCGAGCTGGTAGTCTTCCATGGCCGGATACAGCACTTCCTCGACGGCCGCGCTGAGGCGATGGATTTCGTCGATGAACAGGACGTCACCCTCTTCCAGGTTGGTCAGCAGCGCGGCAAGATCACCGGCTTTCTCCAGAACCGGCCCGGAGGACGCCTTGATAGTGCTGCCCATCTCGTTGGCGATGATGTTCGCCAGGGTTGTCTTGCCGAGCCCGGGCGGCCCGAAGATCAGGACATGGTCCAGAGCCTCGCGCCGGCCACGCGCCGCGCCAACGAAGATCTCCATCTGCTCACTGACGGTGGGCTGCCCCACGTATTCGCGCAGCATGGTCGGACGGATCGCCCGATCCTGGTTTTCCTCGCCCGGCCCCGCCTGGCCGGAAATCATTCGATCGGATTCAATCATAACGCCATTCAGTCCAAGCAGGCTGCGCTGTGTCAGCGCCTGCATTTTACAAACTTTGATCAGAGGGTCACGTTACGTGAATGTCAGCCGTAGAGCCATCATTAAGGCGCTTTAACGGTTCATCATATGCTTCAGGGCCAACCGGATCAGTTCCTGGCTGGTCGAGCCCTCCTCGGCAACCGCCTGAAGTGCACGGTCGGCTTCCTGGGGACGATAACCGAGGGCGATGAGGGCTGCTTCCGCTTCTTCCATGGGGCTGGATGAGGCGGGCTCCATGCCGGGCAGCTCGCTGACGGTTTCGTCGCGCGGGGTGCCAACGGGACTGTTCTCAAGCTGGCGGATACGGTCCCGCACCTCGATCAACAGACGCTCGGCCGTCTTCTTGCCCACGCCGGGGATTTTGACCAGCGCCGCCACATCATTGTCTTCAACCACCCGGATAAAGGCGTCTGCCTCCAGGCCGGAGAGAATGGCCAACGCCAGCTTGGGCCCCACCCCACTGGTACGGATCAGCAGGCGGAAGAGCTCCCGCTCCCCTTTATTGGCAAAACCGTAAAGCTGCTGGGCGTCTTCACGAACGGCCAAGTGCGTATAGAGCACAGCTTCGTGACCGCTATCCGGAAGCCGGAAAAAGGTGGTGTAGGGAATGTCCACTTCGTAACCCACACCCCCGGCCTCGATCAGGGCCCCGCCGGGCTGTTTCTCGATCAGGATGCCGCGGATACGACCGATCATGGTATGTCTCCTTCAGCGCGCCCGCCCGTTGCGACTGCCAGACGCGCCCGTGCGAGCCAGGCCCTGGCGCAGGTGCGCGTGGCACAGGGCGATTGCCAGTGCGTCGGCGGCGTCCTCCCGGGGCTGGCGGGTGAGTTTAAAGATCGCCTGGACCATGTGCTGGATCTGATGCTTGCCCGCGCTGCCCTTGCCGACCGCGGCCTGCTTGACCTGGCGGGCCGAGTACTCAGCCACGGGAAGACCCGCGTTGGCGCCACAGACAATGGCCACGCCACGCGCCTGACCCAGCTTCAGGGCGGAGTCCACGTTGCGGGATAGAAAGACCTTCTCAATGGCCATTTCTTCCGGCCGAAAGGTCTGGATGATCTCGGCAAGCCCGGCGTGGATTGTCTGCAGGCGTTCCGGCATGGCCTTCTCGCCCATAGTGATGCAGCCGCTGTCCAAGTAGTCCAGGTGGCGGCCATTGCTCCGGATCACGCCGTAGCCGGTGATCCGCGAGCCGGGATCCACGCCCAGGATGATGGTCATGCGTAGCCGAAGCGCTCCAGCGCCGCCTCGGGAAAGTCGGCGTTGGTATAGACGTTCTGCACGTCGTCCAGATCCTCAAGCCAGTCGATGAGCTTGAGGTTGGTCTCCGCGCCCTCCTCGTCCAGCGCCACCGTGGTCATCGGCACCATGCTGACTTCGGCATGACCGGGCTCCAGCCCGGCCTCCTTCAGGGTGTCCTTCACGTCCATGTATTGCTCGGGCGTGGTGATCACATCCTTGGAGCCATCCTCATTCACCCGAACGTCCTCGGCACCGGCCTCAAGCGCGGCCTCCATGATGGTGTCCTCATCATGCTCCGGGCTGAAACTGAGGGTGCCCTGGCGGGTGAACAGGAAGCCAACGGAGCCGTCCGTCCCCAGGTTACCGCCGAACTTGCTGAACGCATGACGGACATCCGAGACCGTGCGGTTCTTGTTGTCCGTCATGGCCTCCACGTAGATGGCAACACCGCCCGGGCCATAGCCTTCGTAGGTCAGCTCCTCGTAGTTCTCACCATCCGTGTTACCGGCCCCGCGCTCAATGGCC
Organism: Salicola sp. AFF1; assembly: GCF_056783195.1. Classification (NCBI taxonomy): domain Bacteria; kingdom Pseudomonadati; phylum Pseudomonadota; class Gammaproteobacteria; order Oceanospirillales; family Halomonadaceae; genus Salicola; species Salicola sp. AFF1. Next base: position 254,295 of record NZ_JBXAYL010000002.1, on the reverse strand, counting down.
CGGTCAATGCTGTCCTTCTTGACGTTATTGCTCAGCGCCTTGTCGATGGCGCTGCGCAACCTGGGGTTGTCATTGGGCTCAGGGCCGCCTTCCTTGGCGGCCACGTAAAGCTCCTTGATCAACTTGGTGAAGATCTTGCCCTTCTTCGCGTCCTGTGCGGCCTTGCGGTGTCGGATGTTGTGCCACTTGCTGTGTCCGGCCATGGCCTGCCTCGCTCAGTTGCTGCCTTCCTGATCGCCTTTAGCGCTGCGGCGCAGACGGATATGCAGCTCACGCAGCTGCTTCTCGTCCACTTCGCCCGGCGCGTCCGTCATCAGGCAGGTCGCGTTCTGGGTCTTGGGGAATGGGATGACGTCACGGATGGAACCAGCGCCGGTCATCAGCATCACAAGCCGGTCCAGCCCGAATGCCAGACCGCCATGGGGCGGTGCCCCGAAACGCAGGGCATCGAGAAGGAAGCCGAACTTCTCGCGAGCTTCCTCTTCACCGATGCCCAGGCTGTTGAAGACCACGTTCTGGGTGGCTTCGTCGTGGATACGGATGGAGCCGCCACCAAGCTCGGTGCCGTTGAGCACCATGTCATAGGCACGGGACAACGCGCCCGCCGGATTGTGCTTGAGCTCCTCCGTGGATACCGGCGCGGTGAACGGATGGTGCAATGCCTGGAGCTTGCCGTCGTCGTCCTCCTCGAACATCGGGAAGTCAACAACCCAGCAGGGCTCCCACTCGCCCTGCACCATGCCCAGATCTTCGCCCAGACGGACACGCAGAGCGCCCAGGGCTTCATCCACGACGCTGGCCTTGTCGGCCCCGAAGAAGACCAGGTCACCGTCCGCGGCCTCAACGCGGTCCATGATTGCCTGTGTGACCTCGTCGCCCAGGAACTTGATGATGGGTGATTGCAGACCCTCGACGCCGGCGGCGCGGTCGTTGACCTTGATGTACGCCAGCCCCTTGGCGCCATAGATGCCCACGAATTCGGTGTAGTCGTCAATCTGCTTGCGCGTGAGCTCGGCGCCGCCAGGAACACGCAGGGCGGCTACCCGGCCCTTGGGATCCTTGGCCGGCCCGGAGAAGACCTTGAAATCCACCTCCGAGACCAGGTCGGCCACGTCCACCAGCTCCAGCGGAATTCGCAGGTCCGGTTTGTCGCTGCCAAAACGGCGGATGGCCTCGGCATAGGGCAGGCGCGGGAATTGCGGCAGATCCACGCCCAGCAGGTCACTGAACAGGTTGCGCACCATCCGCTCCATGGTGTCCATCACCTGCTCTTCCGTAACGAACGAGGCCTCCACGTCCACCTGGGTGAACTCGGGCTGGCGGTCCGCCCTCAGGTCTTCATCACGGAAGCACTTGGCGATCTGGTAGTAGCGGTCGATACCGGAGACCATCAACAGCTGCTTGAAAATCTGCGGCGACTGCGGCAGCGCGAAGAAACTGCCGGCATGGGTCCGGCTCGGCACCAGGTAGTCGCGGGCGCCTTCCGGGGTAGCGCGGGTCAGCACGGGCGTCTCGACGTCCATGAATTCCTCGCTTTCCAGGAAGTTGCGCATATAGCTGGTCACCCGCGAGCGGAAGCGAAGCCGCTGGGTCATCTCGGGGCGGCGCAGGTCCACGTAACGGTGGCGCAGACGCACGTCCTCGCCCACATCCGCGTACTCATCCAGCGGGAAGGGCGGCGTTGCTGCCTCGTTGAGGATTTCCAGTTCCTTGCCCAGCACTTCCACCTGGCCGGTGGCCATGTGGTCATTCTCGGTCCCCTGGGGCCGACGCCGTACCCTGCCGGTCACCCGGATCACGTACTCATTGCGCACCCGGTCCGCCTGGGCAAAGCTCTCAGGGGTATCCGGATCGAACACCACCTGGGCAATGCCGTCCCTGTCCCTGAGATCAAGGAAGATGACGCCGCCGTGATCCCGGCGCCGGTGAACCCAGCCGCAGAGGGTTACTGTCTCGTCAATGTGGGATTCGTTGATACCGCCGCAATAGTGACTGCGCATACCCTTTGGTTCCTGTTTGCCTGGGGCTTCCGCCGATGTGATTAAAGGGCTGGTATTATAACGGCATCAGGCCGCGAAGTCAGACCATCTCATCGCAATCGTAGACACCGGGACCGTTTGTGTCCGCGTATTCGTGACGCTGGCCCGCGCAACGGCTACCATTGGCAGCGTCCGGCCACGTATATGAAGGAGACAGTGAGGGGTGTCCATCCGCGCTGAACAGAAGCTCAAGACCCGCCGCGCCCTGATGGATGCATCGCTACGCCAGCTCAGCGCCGATCGCGGCTTCGGCAGCCTGAGCCTGCGCGAGGTCGCCCGTGAGGCGGGTATTGCGCCCACCTCGTTCTATCGTCACTTCACGGACCTGAATGAGCTGGGGCTGGCTCTGGTGGATGAGGCCGGTGTTGCCCTGCGCCAGCTGATGCGCCAGGCCCGCAAGCGAATTGAGCGTGAAGGCGGCGCGATCAACGCCTCCGTGGAAACCTTCATGGAGTACCTTACGGACAATGCCAACCTCTTCCGGCTGCTGTTGCGCGAGCGCACCGGCGTTTCCCGCATCTTCCGGACGGCGGTCCAGGCTGAGATTGACCATTTCGTTACGGAGCTGGCGGAAGACCTGGAAAAGTTCGCCGTGGACAAGGGGCGGCCATTATCCGATGCGCACATGGTGGCCGAGTCCATGGTGGTGCTGGTCTTCCATCTGGGGGCAGAAGCTCTGGACGCGCCAGCGAAGCAGCGTACCCGGCTTAAAGAGAAGCTCAAGGTACAGCTGCGGATGGTGCTTGTGGGCGCCCAGACAATGGCGGACGATCAGGAGGCCTGAAACTGGTTCAGTCCGCGCCCGATGGCGTAGTAACTCAACCCATGGCGGCTCAGCATCTTCTCGTCGTACAGGTTGCGACCGTCAAAGACCACCGGCGAGCGAATGGTGGCCGCAATCTGGGCGAAATCCGGTGACCGGAACTCCTTCCATTCGGTGCAGATCACAAGGCAATCCGCTCCCTTGAGCGCCTGCTCCTTGGTCCCACTGAGCTGCAGCCCCGGCTCGTCCGGATAGAGGCGCTGGGTCTCCTCCATGGCTTCCGGGTCGAAGGCCTGCACGCGGGCCCCGGCAGCCCACAGCTTTTCCATGAGGACACGGCTGGGCGCCTCACGCATGTCGTCGGTCTTGGGCTTGAAAGCGAGGCCCCAGAGCGCGATGGTCTTTCCAGCCAGATCCCCCCGATAGTAGTGGCTGATCTTGTCGAAAAGCACGTGCTTCTGGTCGTTGTTCACCGCCTCCACGGCATTAAGCAACCGCGACTCGTAATCGTATTCCTCGGCGGTCCAGGCCAGCGCTTTCACGTCCTTGGGAAAGCAGGAGCCGCCGTAACCACAGCCGGGATAGATGAAGTGGTAACCGATGCGCGGATCCGATCCCATACCGCGGCGCACATGCTCAATGTCCGCCCCAAGACGTTCCGCCAGGTTGGCCACCTCGTTCATGAAGCTGATCTTGGTGGCCAGCATGGCATTGGCGGCATACTTGGTCAGTTCCGCCGAGCGCACATCCATGAAGATCACGCGTTCATGGTTGCGGTTGAACGGGTAATAGAGCTCACGCAGCAGCTCCTGGGCGCGCTCACTATCAGTTCCCACGATCACGCGGTCCGGCTTCATGAAATCATCCACCGCCGCGCCCTCTTTCAGGAACTCGGGGTTGGAGACCACGTCAAAATCGACATCCGCCCCCCTTTCCCGGAGCTTGCCGCGCACGGTGTCACGCACCTTGTCCGCAGTGCCAACCGGGACGGTGGATTTGTCGATCACTGCCTTATAGTCGTTCATGTGCTCGCCAATGCTGGCAGCCACCGCCAACACGTATTTCAGGTCCGCGGAGCCATCCTCATCCGAGGGGGTCCCCACCGCAATGAACTGCAGCTCACCAAAGTCGACCGCCTCAGCGACATCCGTAGTAAACCGCAACCGCCCCGCCCCGGTATTGTGGGCCACGATCGGCTCCAATCCAGGTTCGTAGATGGGAACGACACCTTCCCGAAGACGGTCAATCTTTTGCTGATCCACGTCCATACACATGACGTGGTGTCCGACCTCGGCCAGGCAGGCACCCGTGACAAGCCCTACATAACCGGTTCCGAAAATGGTGATGCGCATGCCGTTGTTCCTTACTGATTCGGTTGGGTATTCTGGCGCGCCTGCCAGTGACGCTCCCAGTCAAGCGCGGTCTGTACAATGGTATCCAGATCATCATGGGTGGGCGTCCAACCAAGACGCTGGACGATCCGCTGATTATCCGCGACCAGAGCCCCGGGATCCCCCAAACGCCGCTCCGACTCCACCACCGGGAAATCCACGCCGGATAGGCGCCTGACCACATCAATGACCTCTCTCACGGTGAAGCCGCGTCCATAGCCACAGTTCAGGACCTCGGAACCGTTACCCCGGCGCATATACTGAAGCGCCTGTACATGGGCACTGGCTAGATCCTCTACGTGGATATAATCGCGGATACAGGTCCCATCACGGGTGTCGTAATCCGTACCGAAGATCTGCATGCCCTCGCGGGCACCAGTAGCGCATTCACAGGCCACCTTGATGAGGTGTGTGGCTTCAGGGGTCGCCTGGCCCATCCGGGTCTGGGGATCCGCTCCGGCGACGTTGAAATAACGCAGGATCACATAGTCGAGACTGCTGGCGGCCGCCAGATCCATGATCATGCGCTCGCTCATCATCTTGGAGGCGCCATAGGGGTTAATCGGGGCCAGCGGCAGGTCCTCGGTCAGCACCTGCTGGTCCGGCACGCCATAGACGGCCGCGGTGGACGAAAACACGATGCGGCTGACCCCGTGGCGGCTCATGGCGCCCAGCAGATTCAGGGTATTACGGGTATTGTTGCGATAGTACTTGAGGGGATCCGCAACAGACTCGGGGACGAGGATGTGGGCGGCGAAATGCAGCACGGCAGTGAAGTCATTCGCGGCAAACAGCGCCTCCAGGGCATCCGGGTCCGCCAGGTCGCCCACCACCAGCTCGCCGTGTGTGACCGCCCATTCATGGCCGGTGGAGAGGTTGTCGAACACCACCACGTCATAGCCCGCCTCTCCAAGCTGGCGCACCACATGGCTTCCGATATAACCGGCACCGCCGGCGACCAGCACCCTGTCTGTCACTCATCCACTCCTTCTGGATCATTCCGCCGTCTATTCTTCTCGGCCCGCCGCCGCGCAAAGAAAGCTGTGAGCTGATTGCGGCACTCGGGCTCCCGGATCCCCTCGCGGACGGCGACCTGCCAGTTGAGGTACGCGGCCTCCAGAAGCCGGGCCTGCGAGCCAATCACGCCAGCCTTGGGCTCTCGCGCACCGAAGACCAGGGTTCCAATACGGGCATGGATCATAGCGCCCGCGCACATGGTACAGGGCTCAAGGGTTACATAGAGAGTGGCGCCGGTCAGGCGATAGTTGCCCAACCGCTGCGCTGCGTCCCTGAGCGCCAGGACCTCCGCATGGCCGGTCGGATCATTACCGGTTATGGGCTGATTGAAGCCTTCACCAACGATGGCGCCATCCCGCACAACCACCGCGCCCACTGGCACCTCACCCCGGGCTTCCGCCTGTTCCGCAAGCGCCAGTGCCCGCTCCATCCAGGCTTCGTCCTCGGCCAAGGCGGTCATGGACGGTTCCGGTTATTCCCACTCAATAGTGGCCGGCGGCTTGGACGATACATCATAGGTTACCCTGGAAATGCCGGGTATCTCGTTGATGATGCGGCTCGAGACCGTTTCCAGCAGTTCATAGGGCAGATGGGCCCAGCGCGCCGTCATGAAATCCAGCGTTTCCACGGCCCGCAGCGCGATCACGTACTCATAGCGCCGGGCATCGCCCACCACGCCCACGGACTTGACCGGCAGGAAAACGGCGAAAGCCTGGCTGGTGCGATGGTACCAGCCGTAATGATGGAGCTCCTCAAGGAAGATGGCGTCCGCCTCGCGCAGCATGTCCGCATAGTTCTTCTTGACCTCGCCCAGGATCCGGACGCCAAGCCCCGGCCCCGGGAAGGGATGGCGGTAGACCATGTCATAGGGCAGCCCGAGTTCCAGGCCGATCTTCCGCACCTCGTCCTTGAAGAGCTCCCGCAGCGGCTCCACCAGCTTGAGCTTCATGGTTTCCGGCAACCCACCCACATTATGATGGGACTTGATGACAGTGGCCTTACCGCTGCGTGATTCCGCGGACTCCACCACATCCGGGTAGATGGTGCCCTGCGCCAACCAGTCCACATCCGTGATCGTGGCCGCTTCTTCATCGAAAACCTCGATGAAGGTATTGCCGATGAGACGGCGCTTCTCTTCCGGATCCTGGACGCCGTCCAGACGGGCCAGGAAGCGGTCCTCCGCGTTGTGGTGGATCACGTTGACGCCCATGTTGCGGGCAAACATATCCATGACCTGCTTGCCCTCATTGAGCCGCAGCAGGCCGTTGTCCACGAAGACACAGGTCAGCTGGTCCCCGATGGCCCGATGCAGCAGGGCGGCGGTCACGGACGAATCCACGCCTCCGGACAGTCCCAGCAGGACCCGGTCGTTCCCCACCTTGTCACGGATCTGCTGGACGGCATCCTCAACGATCTCGGCGGGCGTCCAGAGGGCCTCACAGCCACAGATATCGAGCACGAAATGGGACAGAATGCGCTGCCCCTGGAGGGTATGCGTTACTTCGGGGTGGAACTGAACGCCGTAGAGCTGGCGGGAAGTGTCCTGCATACCGGCAATCGGAGCGCTTTCCGTGGCCGCCAGAACCTCGAACCCGTCCGGTGTTTCCACAACCTTGTCGCCATGGCTCATCCAGACATCCAGCAGCCGCTCGCCCGCCTCCGTCACATGATCGGCGATATCCCGGAACAGCTCGCTGTCCGCCGTTATCCGCACCTGGGCGTAGCCGAACTCCCGCTTTTCCGAGCCCGCTACCCGGCCACCCAGCTCCTCGGCCATGGTCTGCATGCCATAGCAGATGCCCAGTACCGGCACGCCAAGCTCGAACAGCCCCGCTGGCGCCCTGGGACTGTCCATCTCGGTCACGGACTCCGGTCCGCCCGCCAGTATGATCCCGCTGGGAGCGTAGTCACGCACCTCCTCGGGAGTGGCATCAAACGGACGGATCTCACAGTAAACGCCAACCTCTCTGACCCGGCGGGCAATCAGCTGAGTGTACTGGGAACCAAAATCAAGGATCAGTATGCGGTGATCGTGGATGTTCCGGGCCATGTGGACCTCTGGTTGTGGCGAAACTCAGCTGATGCGGTAGTTGGGCGCTTCCTTGGTGATGGTCACGTCGTGCACGTGACTCTCCCGAACCCCTGCGTTGGTGATGCGCGAGAACTCGGGCCTGGTGCGCATCGCCTGGACATCGCCGCAACCGGTGTAGCCCATGGCTGCCTTGAGCCCGCCCATGAGCTGGTGGACGATCGCTTTCATGGGCCCCTTGCAGTCCACCCGGCCTTCAATGCCCTCCGGGACCAGTTTATCGATGCCCTCGGCGGCGTCCTGGAAGTAGCGGTCACTGGAGCCCTGGCCCATCGCGCCCAGCGATCCCATGCCCCGGTAGGCCTTGTAGGTGCGCCCCTGATACAGCTCGACCTCGCCCGGCGCTTCATCCGTGCCCGCCAGGAGGCTGCCCGCCATCACGGTATGGGCACCGGCGGCAACGGCCTTGGCAATGTCCCCCGAGAAGCGGATGCCGCCATCAGCGATCACCGGTACATCCCGGTCGCTCAGCGCCTCCGCCACATTGGAAACAGCGCTGATCTGGGGAACCCCGATCCCCGCGACTATGCGGGTTGTACAAATCGAGCCGGGGCCGATGCCAACCTTGACCCCGTCCACGCCGGCATCCGCCAGCGCAATGGCCGCGTCGCCGGTGGCGATGTTGCCACCGATCACCTGCAGGTCCGGATAGCGGTCCTTCACCCAGCGCACCCGGTTAATGACCCCCTGGGAGTGACCATGAGCGGTGTCCACCACCACCACATCCACGCCGGCCTCAACCAGCGCATCCAGGCGTGCCTCGGTATCACCCCCCGTGCTGACAGCCGCGCCCACGCGCAGGTGGCCCTGGGCGTCCTTGCAGGCATCCGGATAATCCTCGGACTTCTGGATGTCCTTGACGGTGATCAGACCGCGCAGTTCAAAGTCATCATTAACCACCAGCACCTTCTCGATGCGATGCCGGTGCAACAGATCCTTGATGTTCTGGACATCCTCGCCCTCGCGAACAGTGACGAGTTTCTCGCGCGGGGTCATGATGTCCGAGACCGGTGTTTCCATGCTGCCCTCGAAACGAATGTCCCGGCCTGTGACGATCCCCACGAGGTCCCGGCCGTCCACAACGGGCAACCCCGAAATCCGGTTCGCGGTTGTAATCTGAACCAGCTCGCGCACCGTGGTCGTCGGCGACACCGTCACTGGATCCTTGACCACCCCGCTTTCATACTTTTTCACTTTGCGCACAGCGGCGGCCTGCTGCTCAATGGTCATGTTCTTGTGGATCATGCCAATACCGCCCACCTGTGCCATGGCAATCGCCAGGTCAGCCTCGGTTACGGTATCCATGGCTGCCGATACCAGGGGGATATTGAGCCGGATCCCACGCGTCAGGGGCGTTCGAAGATCCACCTCGTTGGGCATGACATCGGAATAGCCGGGGACAAGGAGTACATCGTCGAAGGTAAGTGCTTCTTCCGCGATTCGCAGCATTGGGTCCGCCTTATCAACTTGCCTTCCGGGGTTCTCTCTGGTTCACTTCGGTGTTGCGCACACCTCGGCAGGACGGTCGGAAAACCCCTTCAGGGCGCCTGTGGCGCCGGTTTCAGTAAACGAACATTATACGTTGCGACGACTGAATGCGTAAAGACGAGACCCCCGCCACCGCCACCTCAGGTGCTCTGTCGGTCAGCCAGCTCACCCGTCAGGTCAAGGGGCTTCTGGAAACCAGCTTCATGGAAGTCCATGTCGAGGGTGAAATCTCCGGACTGAGCCGCCCCGCATCCGGGCATTGGTACTTTACGGTCAAGGATGAGCGGGCCCAGGTCCGCTGCGCCATGTTCCGTAACCGTAACCGCCTCCTGAAGCAGGCGCCGACGGACGGCGAACAGGTCCTGATCCGGGCCAGGGTCAGCCTGTACGAGGCCCGCGGCGATTTCCAGCTCATCGTGGAATCCATTGAACCGGCCGGCCGTGGCGCCCTGCAACGCGCTTTCGAGGAACTCAAGGCCCGGCTTGAGCGCGAAGGCCTCTTCGCGATGGACCACAAGCAGCCGGTCCCGGTTCCGCCCCAGCACTTGGGCCTCGTGACGTCCGGAACCGGCGCCGCCATACGGGACATCCTGACAGTCCTTGAACGGCGCTTTCCCGGTCTCCCGGTCACTCTCTACCCCACCCCGGTACAGGGGGCGGACGCTACTGCCGGCATTGTTGGCGCTATTGAACGCGCCCACCGCCACGACCGCTGTGACGCGCTCATCGTTGGTCGCGGCGGTGGCTCCCTGGAGGACCTGTGGTGTTTCAACGAAGAAGCCGTCGCCCGGGCGATCTTCAACAGCCGGATCCCCATCATCAGTGCCGTGGGCCACGAAGTGGACATGACCATCGCGGACCTGGTGGCGGACCAGCGGGCCCCTACTCCCTCTGCCGCCGCGGAAGCCGTCTCGCCCAATCGCCAGGAATGGCTGGAACGTCTTGAAGGACTTGAGCAGCGGCTTGTCCAGGGAATACACCAACGCCTGCAGCAACGCGCGCAGCGGGTGGGTGAGCTGCGCCAGCGACTGCGCCATCCCAGACAACAGCTCCAGGAACAGGCTCAGAGAGTGGATGAGCTGGAAACGAGATTGCATCAGCAGGCCCGCCGCCAACTGGCCCAGCACCAGGAGCAGTTGCGCCAGTACTGGCGACGGCTGGCGGCCGTCCGCCCGGAGTACCGGCTGCGCCTGGCCCGTGAGCGCGTCCACGAGGATCATCAACGCCTGGAACGGGCCATGCGCGCCCGTGTGGAGCGGGAACAGGAACGCACGCGCAACCTGGCCGCACAGCTCGACCTGGTCAGCCCCCTGGCAACCCTCAACCGCGGCTACGCCATCGCTCAGGATGAGACCGGCACCATTCTCCGCCGGGCGGATCAGCGAGCCCCTGGAGACCTGGTCAGAATACGGCTTGGCCAGGGGCGCCTCGACTGCCGTGTGGAGGACGTACAGAAAACTTTGGAGACAGACAACGAAAATGCTTGACGTGCCCCCCGCACAGCCCCGATACTGCATCTGCTGCACACGTTAAGCGGCTTTTGTAAGTGAAAGCATTACGACGACCTGCATCAGGACTCCTCGTTCGTTCCTCACCGAAAGGCCTTCAAGCGTCTCAGCTCAAAGCATCCTCAATCGGGGATGTGACAGAAAATCGTGTTTTTTTAAGGAAAGTGCATCATGTCTGATCTCAATACTGGTCGCGTCAAGTGGTTCAACGAAGCGAAAGGCTTCGGTTTCATCGCACGCGAAAACGGCTCTGACGTATTCGTACATTACAGTGCGATCAACGGAACCGGTTTCCGGACGCTGACCGAGGGGCAGGAAGTCCAGTTCGCTATTACACAGGGCCCGAAAGGCCCGCAGGCGGAAAACGTCACCGCCGTGTAAAGCGACCGCAGGTCGAAAGCCCGGCTCTACGAGCCGGGTTTTTTTTTGCCGTAAAGTTCACATAAGCCGCTGTACCGACCCTTCTTACCCCCCTGTTATACTCTTCCTGACAATCGTTCACACACTGAAACGATTGCATTCATAATCACAGTCCCGTGTGCCGGCGAAACACACGAATGACAAATGCCCGCCGGCCGATCAGAACGGATTTCAGCAGCCTGACCGCTCCTTTGAAGGGATTCAGGTTCTGGACCATGCTGTTGGACGGGAATACCAAGGGGAGAAGTCCATGAAGACGGTTGTCAGTATCAGCCTGGGACCTGCCAGGCTCGATTACGACCTTGAGACCGAGTTTCTTGGTCAAACCATACGCGTCATCCGGGTCGGCACCGATGGCAGCGTGGATCGCGCCGAAGCCGCCATCCGTGAATGGGAGAACAAAGCGGATGTCGTCGGCCTGGGAATGGTCCAGGACCATTACCAGGTCGGCACCCATACCATCACCCATGACGAAACACGACGCCTCCAGGAAGCTGTCCAGTCGGTGCCCGTAACCACTGGGGCGACCCTGCGCAGCATCCTTCAGGACTGGGCCGTGCGCCATGCGCAGCTCGAGCTGGAGGAATGCTTCAATAATGCCAAGGTCCTGTTCCTCAACGGCCAGGCCAATTACCGACCGGCCCGCGTCTTCCACGAGTACACCGAAAACCTCTTCTTTGCGGACCCCGTGACCCAGCTCGGCGTCCCCAAGATGCTCACGTCACTGAGCCAGCTTGAGCACTACGCCGCCGGCACCGGCCCCATCCAGTCCTGGAACATCGGGGATACCGTGGGGCGCTTGCCCGTGGCCAGGCACGTAACCGACTATGTGCTGCGCAAGGGCGCCGAGAACGCGGACGTTATCGCAGCGCGATACAATGAGCTGGAAGCGATGGGCCTCGAGGAGCTGGGCGGCAAGACCGTGCTCACCTCGTCCATCTCCGACGAACGCCTTAAGGAACTGGGTGATCGCGGCGTCAACGTCGTCATTGATTACACCCCGCAGATCTTCAACGAGACCGTTGGAGTGAACGTCGTCGAAGCCATGATTCTGGCGGCCCTGGAGCGCTCGCCGGCAGAGATCACCCATGATGACTATCTGGAGATCATAACCAGCGAAGGCATCGAGCCACGCATCCTGTACCCCTCCGGATACAAACGGATCAGCCGCTTCGCCTTCGTCATCCACCCACTGTCACAGCAGTATTTCCGCAATGCCAAGCCGTTGGATGTGGTGGCCAGCTACGCGCCCAAGACCTTCATGAACACCGTAGAGAAGGTCATGGCGTATTCACCCCCCTTCGTCTACTCCCGGGTGAGCGGCATCAAATCACCCACGGGTGCGGAAGCCGAGGGGTGGCTGATCACCGTTGGCGGCACACCCAAGGAGATCATGTCGCACAGCCCGGAGTTCACCTACCGGCGCCTGCTGGCGGCGGCGCGCCTGGCCAAGCGCCTGGGTGCCCAGATCATGGGCCTGGGCGCCTTTACCAAGGTGGTTGGCGATGCGGGATTAACGGTATCCAAGCGCGCGCCATTGCCCATCACCACCGGCAACAGCTACAGCGCCTCCGGCGCCCTCTGGGCCGCCCACGAAGCGCTGAAAAAGCTGAACCTGGTGGAGGTCGGTGAGAACAACAAGGCCAAGGCTAAGGCCATGGTTGTGGGCGCTACCGGCTCCATTGGCGCCGTCTGCGCACGCCTTCTGGCCAAGGCCGTGGACGAAGTCTACATCGTGGCGCGCGAATCCGCCCGGCTGCTGGCGCTCAAGGAATCCATCCTGAAGGAAACCCCGGAAGCCAGCGTTCATGTCACATCCAACCCCAACAAGTACCTACGGGAGATGGACATGATCGTGACTTCCACCTCGGGCGCGGGTAAGCGCATCCTGGATATCATGGAAGTGAAACCAGGGTGTGTGATCACGGACGTGGCCCGCCCGCTCGACATTCCGCCGGAGGATGTGGCCAAGCGCCCGGATGTGCTGGTCATTGAATCCGGCGAGATCGAGCTCCCCGGGGATGTCCGCATGAAGAACATCGGACTGCCGCCCAAGGTGGCCTACGCCTGTCTGGCGGAAACCATTGTGCTGGCACTGGAAGGCCGCTATGAAAACTTCACTGTCGGGCGCGAGATCGAGTGGGAGAAGGTGCGCGAGATCTACCAGCTCGGCCTCAAGCACGGCATGAAGCTGGCGTCCATTTCCGGGGTCAATGGGGTTTACACAGACGAGGACATCGAACAGGTTCGCAACCTCGCTCTGGAGAAGCGCCCCTCTGAACCAACCGATACCAGCAACACGCAGGAAACGCTGAAACCGACAGGCACTCCCTGATCAGCCGGCGTCTGCCGGCCGGAACCGCGCCCCCTCTCCGGGGCGCGGTTCCTTAACCCGGTTCAGGACGAACGGAACTGGGCCAGGCACTCGCCACAGACACGGGCCCCCGCGCCATTGCTCACCATGGCGCCCACCTCGGACTGGGCACGGCCACAGAATGAGCACTGCCCCTGCGCTTCAGTACGGTGTACCTGTTCATCACCACGCAACCCCAGCCGCCGCGCGATGGAATCCATCTGGTCGTCGCTGAGCTGGCTCGCGAGAGACTCAATCTCTCGATCCAGGTTCTCGTCGTTGTCACTCATGATCAGGGCTCCTTTCTGGATGGTGGTAGACGGCCCTCACGCGCCAACCGGCGCTGGACCCAACGATGGTAGAGAGCGGATACAGGACGCTTTATCGGGCCCAGCGAGAGCAGCCACGCTAGAGGCCTGAGTAGTGGCACATGCCGCATAAGCAGAATATAGGCGGCCATCTCGCTGTGGATCCGCCCCTGGCCATCTTCAACATGGAGCTCCTGAAGGGCCAGCTCCGGATCGATCCCCCGCGCACGCAAGGCGGCCTCCTGACCGGTGATATCAAACCAGACAAGGTTCCGCCCGCCACGGCCGGCCAACCGCTCATAAAGCCGGCGGTCCCGGATGCAGACCGGGCAGGAACCGTCATAGTAAACCACCAGCCGCGATTCCGGACGATTCATCACGACCTCCCGCTTCGGTATTGTCAGCCCCGGGGCACACCGCTACGCTCTGGGGTCTTCGGAACCATCATAACGGACAATGAAAGGGAGCGCCCATCATGGGAGAAGCGAAGAACCGTCGGAAGACCGGACAGCCCAGCCCTCTCAGCCGTAAGCGCCGGCGCCAACGCCTGATTGGCGGAAGCGTATTCGCATTGGCTATCCTGGCCGTGATTGGCGGCGTCTACTGGCTCAGCAACCCGGCCCTGTCCGGAGCGCCCTCGCTGCCTACGGGCGAGGACCAGCCCCCCTTCCCCCAGGAACGGGACCGCCTTGGGGTCCAAGTCGGGGATCCGGACGCCCCGGTGGTGGTTCGGGAATTCGCTGACTTCCAGTGCCCGGCCTGCGCTGACTTTGCCGAACACCACGACCGCCTGATGTCGGAATACGTTGAGCCCGGAAAGGTCCGGTTCGTGTTTTTCGACCGGCCCTTACGCCAGCATCAGAACGCCGTCCCCGCCGCCCGGGCCGCCCGCTGCGCCGAGGATCAGGACGCCTGGAAGGCCATGCATGACCGGCTTTTCGCGCGCCAGGACGATTGGGCCAATGCCTCGGATCCGGAATCCGTTTTCACGGACTACGCCGCATCCCTGGGACTCGACGAGCGGGTGTTCCAGCGGTGCATGGGGCTGGACAGGCCCGCGGAAGAGGTAACCGCAAGCCGTAATCTTGCCCGGGACCTGAGCGTGACCCGCACACCGACGGTGATGGTCGACAATATTGCGCTCACCCGCACAACCTGGGCCCAGCTCCAGGCTGTTATTGAACGCGAGTTGGAGGCATCTCAGTAAGCCTCAGGCAATGCCCCGGGCGTCAGCGGCCGGCTTGAGTCACAGCTGGCCTGCTCACTTTCCCGTGCAAGGGTGACCGTGTCGCCTTGGGTAATGCCCAACGCCTGGGGCAGCCCCTGATTCACTTCCAGCGCCATCCAGTGCGTCACTCCGGCCTGGTAGCTGGGACACCCCGCTCCCTGGTTATCCCTACACGGAACCATGTCCTGAATGGAACGCACCACGCCCTGGCCATCCAGAAACAGGATGCTCAGCGGTATCGGAGTCTGATGCATCCAGAAGCTGTTGGTCGGGGCCTGCTGATGGGGATACACGAAGAGCATACCGGCACGACGCGCCAGCCTGGAGCGCTCGCTCAAGCCTTCCTGGCGCTGCGAGGGCCTGCGGGCAAGTTCAGCCTCCAACGGTACCGTACGCTCACCAAGGGGAAGGCAAAGCGTAACGGTTTCCGGGGCACTCTCCCCGGTGACGCTGCCACAACCGGCAACGGATGCCATGACCCCCCAAGCAAGTCGGCGCACCAGTGCCTTCATTGCTTCCCCTTGAAGCGGAAGTAGACAAAGAGCCGACCGTGATTGTCACGGTCCTTATCCAGCCGGTGATACCGCTGCTTGATATCCTTGCGGTCCAGAAAGCGCAGGACCCGTTTCTTGAGCTGGCCGCTTCCCTTGCCGGGAATAATCTCCACGGTGGAGACGCGCTTGCGCTCCGCCTCGTCGATGATGGCTTCAAGGGCCTGCTCGATCCGCCCTCCTTTATTGAAGATGGGATGCAGATCGAGCGTCAGCTTTGCCATGGTAGCGCCTCAGATGATGAACGAGAGCAGGCCCGTGGCGTTAAGGAAGATGAAGATCACCGCCGCCGGCGCGACAACACGGGTCACCCACAGCCACAACAGGAAAAGATTGTGGTGGTTGTGGGTATCCAGCTCCGCGGCAACGGTGGTCGTGCGCATTTTCCAGCCCACAAACAGGGCCACGCACAGCCCGCCCAGCGGCAGCAGTATGTTACTGGAGACATACTCCACGGCATCAAAGATGGTCTGTCCGAATATCTGGAAGCCCGACCAGGCATTGAGAGACAGGCCGCAGGCTGCGCCCAGGAGCCAGATCAGAACGGACACAATGGCGGCGGCCTTGAGACGATTGCCAATGAACGTCTCAGAGAGGTAGGCAACCGCCGGCTCCATCAGCGACATGCCGGAAGTGACGGCCGCAACGGACAGCAAGAGGAAAAAGACAACACCCAGGAGCGCTCCCAGCGTGATCTCGCCAAACACAATGGGCAGCGTCTGGAATACCAGGCCCGGCCCTTCGCCCGGCTCAAGGCCAACGCTGAATACCACCGGGAAGATCGCAAAGCCGGCAAGCAGGGCCGTGAGTGTATCCATCCCCACGATCCAGCCGGTGCTGACTGGAATCGAATTGTCCTCGGGCAGATAGGCGCCATAAACCACAATCGCCCCCATGCCCAGACTCAGCGTGAAGAAGGCCTGCCCCAGGGCCGCCAGCACGGTATCGCCGTCCAGCGCGCCAAAGTCCGGTGTCGCCAGGAAGGCCATCGCATCACCAAAGCCCTTCGTGGTCATGCCGTAAATGACAAGCCCCACCAGCAGTACGAAAAGCAGCGGCATCAGCAGGGTCACGGCCCTTTGAAGGCCTTTCTTCACTCCTGAGGCCACAATCCCGAAGATAATCACCATGAAGACTGTATGCCACAGCATCACCGCCGAGGGACTGCTCACCAGCCCATTGAACATGCTTTCGGCGCCTGCCGAGGAGAGGCCCTCAAAACCACCCATAAAGGCTTCAAACGCATAGAAGAGGGCCCATCCCCCGACCACGCTGTAGAACGAGAGGATCAGGAAGCCAGCAACAACGCCCATCCATCCGACCAGGGCCCATTTCTGGTTCATGCCCTCATCCCGTGCGATCAGCCGAAGGCTGTTGATCGGGCTGCGACGCCCTTTGCGTCCGATGGTGACCTCCCCGATCATGATCGGCAGTCCCACCAGCAGAATGCAGACCAGGTAAAGGATAACGAATGCCGAGCCGCCGTTTTCGCCCACCAGATAGGGGAAACGCCACAGATTCCCCAGACCAACAGCGGAACCGGTCGCGGCAAGTATGAAAATCAGACCACTGGACCACTCACCGTGGACCGAGCTTCGCTTCTCATTCATGATTGAGCCCTTCCTGCTTTTCTGTCGTTTTTGAAACCAGTTCGTAACCGCGAAACCCTAGCGGCTATGGTTAATCGGATCAATACGCCAATGCGTCAGGCAGGCGTAAACCAGGGGCCCGCCGCTACAAAATGAGGGTTGTACACGCTTTCCTTACCATAGCGCAGCGGTTCTCCCTCAAACGTAATGACGCGCCCGCCGGCGGCTTCAAGGACCGCCTGGGCCGCTCCAGTATCCCATTCACAGGTGGGCCCTACCCGCGGGTAGATGTCCGCCTCGCCCTCGGCAATCCGGCAGAACTTGAGCGAACTCCCTGCCTGCACCAGACAATGCGGCCCCAGGCTTTCAATGAACGCCTCCGTTTCCTCGTTCATATGGCTCTTGCTCGCCACCACGCGTTTCTGCTTCGGCGGCTCAACCACCTGCAGCCGCACCGTCTCGCCATCACGGCGCCGGAATGCGCCACTGGAACGCGTCCCCCAGTACTCAATCCCCAGTGCCGGCACCGTCACCACGCCCATGACCGGAACGCCATCTTCGATCAGCGCGATGTTCACCGTGAACTCCCCGCTCTGCTTGATGAAGTCCTTGGTCCCGTCAATCGGGTCCACCAGCCAGAACGCCTCCCAATCCCGGCGCTCCTCCCAGGACACCTCTTCCTCCTCGGATAGAATAGGCAGCTTCGGCACCAGAGAGCGCAGCCCCTCGACAATCCGATGGTGCGATGCCATATCCGCCTCCGTCAGAGGACTGTCATCCTGTTTCTGCGTCACCTCATAATCCTGACGGTAGAACGCCATGATCTTCTCGCCGGCGTCCGCGGCAATGGCCAGAACCTCGGGGACAAGCGCGTCGTAGTCCATGAGTGCATCCATAACGGGTGATTTTAATGAGCCGAATTGTGGCGCTGGAGCGGGTCTGAGTCCAGTCACCCACGATTTTTGGCGGTAGTTTCGTTATAATAAAAGCCGTCGTGAATCAGAGCAGCCCGTTGTTCTCCACGCCTGAAGAAGAAAAGGGGCCCGGAGGCCTCCCTACCCCTTTTTTCGGCAACGGATCCAGGGTTTGCCCGATCAAGGAGTCAGTACTGGACTATGAGTGATCGCCAGAAACCCCGTAGTGGTGAGAAATTCCGCAGCGAACAGGGCATCGCCGCCATCAAGGACGGCCAGAAAGCCTCCCGCGCCCAGGAAGTCGAACGCACCCGCAAGCCCTCTTGGCTGCGTGCCCGCATGCCCGGCGGCGAACGCTTTGAACAGGTCAAGCGCAACGTCCACGAACACCGCCTGAGCACGGTGTGCGAGGAAAGCCATTGCCCCAACATGGGCGAATGCTGGAACAATGGTACCGCCACCATCATGGTCATGGGCTCCGTGTGCACCCGCGCCTGCCGCTTCTGCGCCGTTGATACCGGCAACCCCAAGGGCTGGCTGGATCAGGACGAACCCGAAAACACCGCCCATTCCGTGGAAATGATGGGCCTGCGCTACATCGTGCTCACCTCCGTCGACCGGGACGACCTCGACGACTTCGGTGCCGGCCATTACGCTGACTGCGTACGGGCCATCAAGCGCCGCACTCCACACGTGGCCGTGGAAGCCCTGACCCCGGATTTCGACAACATCAACGAACTCGTGGAAACCGTTGTGGACTCCGGCCTGGAAGTCTTCGCCCAGAACGTTGAGACCGTGGAACGGTTGACTGAAAGGGTACGTGACCCGCGCGCCGGCTATAAGAAGACGCTGGATGTGCTCGAGCACGCCAAGAAGCACAACCCCAAAGTCATCACCAAGACCAGCCTGATGCTGGGCCTGGGCGAGACTGACGACGAGATTCTCCAGACCATGGACGACCTGCGCGCCATCGGCGTGGACATCGTCACCTTCGGCCAGTACCTTCAGCCGACCCAGAACCACCTTCCGATTGAACGCTGGGTAACACCTGAGGAATTTGAATGGTATCGGCAGAAAGGCCTGGAAAAAGGCTTTCTGGAAGTGCCATCGGGCCCGATGGTCCGCTCCAGCTACCGTGCGGACCGGGTGTTCGAGCAGAACAACCTGGGACTATCAGAGGCACCGGAGGTGCCGGGCCGCGAACCCGACCCGAACATCATTCCGGTTAAAACGGTAGGCTGAACCATCCCCGCCCCATGCAGGAGCGGGGTCCGCTCCTACATGACAGCCGCCGTATCCACGGCATTGGCGTGAACGCACCGCGCCACGGCTGACAGCAGCGCCTGAAGAGTCGCGGACGTCGTGTCCTCGGCCAGCGCGGCCGCACTGTAGACTTCCCCGTTGACCTGAAGACGGATGCAGGCCAGTGCATTGGCACTGGTGCCTTCGCCCAGGGCAAACTCGTCATAGGCCTCAACAGCCACGTTCACCCCATGGCGCCGCTGGAGCGCGTCCACGAGCGCCTCTACGGCCCCCTGGCCACTGCCGTTCAGCTCGGTGCGCTCGCCGTTGCCAACCACGACCGAAGCCTTGACGCCATCGTCCGTGCGGTGCAGATCGTAGGTATGCAGCGTCCAGCCTTTGGGGATCTGCAGGTAATCACGCTCAAACAGCTTGTGGATAGTGGATGAATCCACTTCCCCACCAGTGATCTCAGCCTCCTTCTGGACCACCCTGGCGAACTCAATCTGCAGCCAGCGCGGCAGGCTGATGCCGTAGTCGCGCTCCAGCACCATGGCCACACCCCCCTTGCCGGACTGGCTGTTGATGCGCACCACTTCCTCGTAACGCCGACCAATGTCCTGCGGATCAATGGGCAGATACGCCACATCCCAGACATCGCCTTCGCTGCGCTTGGCCATGCACTTACGGATGGCGTCCTGATGACTGCCCGAGAAAGCAGTAAATACCAGCTCCCCGGCCCAGGGATGGCGCGGGTGGGTGGCGATCTCGGTGCAGGCCTCCACCACGTCCACAATCTCCGCCATGCCGGACAAATCCACTTCCGGGTCAATGCCCTGGGAGTAGAGGTTCATGCCAAAGGTCACCAGGTCCATGTTCCCGGTGCGCTCGCCGTTGCCCAGGAGCGTGCCCTCAACGCGGTCAGCGCCGGCCATCACGGCCAGCTCCGCCGCGGCAATGGCGCAGCCCCGGTCATTGTGGGTATGCACGCTCAGGCTGAAATGGTCCCGATAGCGCACATGGTCGCAGAACCATTCGATCTGGTCCGCAAATACGTTGGGCGTGGCCATCTCCACCGTCGCCGGCAGGTTGATGATCACCTGCTGGCCCTGATCCGGACGCCAGACGTCGTTGACCGCGTCCACCACGTCCACCGCGTAGTCCACCTCCGTTGCGGAGAAGCTTTCCGGCGAGTACTGGAAGATCCATTCCGTATCCGGGTAGTTCCTGGCATGGCGCTGGACCTCCTTGGCGCCATCCACCGCGATCTGCTTCACCCCCTCCATGTCCATCTCGAACACCTGTTCGCGCTGGGCTGTCGAGGTGGAGTTATAGACGTGCACGATGGCGCGATGCACCCCGTCCAGCGCCTCGTAGGAACGCTTGATCAACTCCGGGCGTGCCGGCGTCAGGATCTGGATGGTCACATCCTCGGGGATGCGGTCCTCGCTGATCAGCTTGCGGCAGAAATCGAAGTCCGGCTGGCTCGCCGCCGGAAAGCCGATCTCAATCTGCTTGTAGCCAAGCTTGACCAGCAGATCGAACAGGCGCTGCTTCTGGGCAATGTTCATGGGCTTGACCAGCGCCTGGTTGCCGTCGCGGAGGTCGACAGCGGAATAGGTCGGCGCCTTCTCGATAACCTGATTCGGCCAGCGCCGGTCGGTCTTGTTGAGCGGCTTGAAGGGCCGGTACTTGCGATGGTCAAAGGCCATGGTCTGCTCCCTGTTGCTGTGCCTGGGATGGGATAAAGGCATTGGGGAACGCGTCCGCACGCCTTCCCGAATACCTCCATTGTGCATTGTGTCCTCAATACTGTGGTCGAACCACCGCCGGCACAAGCATGGGGCAAGCCTCAGGGGCCTGCCCTGCCCGCGCGCGCCTTTGTTGAGGAAGGTGGATCACACCATCTGTTCCGCTCTGGGACGCTTTTGGCTCCCGGTCCAGGGTGGCGTTGCGGACTGCCACCGGCGGCGCCTGGTTAGGGCCGCCTTTCCGGTCGGACGATACCAGCGCGGTAACACCGGCTCACCTCCCGGGGACATGCCCAAGATAACGAAAAGACCGAGCAATGTGTTTGCGATTTTGTGGTTTTTTGGGACCCAAAAGCAATAACCTGCTAAGATAAACCAAAATATTAGCCACAAATTCCCCGCAAAAGAAAAAAGGCGTCATACCATGGCGAAATCCGACACCGAGCTGGTTCATATCGACCGTACTGACCGCCAGATTCTGGAGCACCTTCAGAAAGATGGGGGCCTGACCAACCAGCAACTGGCCGAGCGCGTCGGCCTTTCACCCTCGCCCTGTTCCCGCCGGGTGAAGGCGCTGGAAGAAGCCGGGATCATCCTGGGCCGCAAGACTCTATTGGAACGGCGCAAGCTGGGCCTTTCGCTCACCGTTATCCTGCAGATCGGCATGGACCGCCACACCCCGGAGCGCTTCCAGGAGTTCGAGGAGCAAGTCGCTACCTACCCGGAGGTTCAGGAACTCTACTTGATCACCGGCCAGCAGGCGGATTACATCCTCAAGGTGGTGGTGCCGGACATGGAACATTACCAGCAGTTCCTGCTCAACAAGATCACCCGGATCACCGGCGTCAGCGGCGTGCATTCAAGCTTTGTGATGCGGCGGGTGATCGACAACACGGAGCTGCCATTGAAGTACCTCTGAAAGCCGGATCACTCGCGGCGGGGCTGCGCATCGGGCGGCGCGCCCTCATCGCATTTCTTACACCGGAGTTCCGTGCCAAGCATGGAATCACGCCCTTCAGGAGTGGCCACCCAGGGGCGATTGATGAACGGCGGATCATGGCGCACGTGCTGGTTGTGACCGCAGGCCAATTGAGCAACCCAATGGCCCTCTCCATCCAGGTGATAGCCGGTGATCGGTTGCTTCACTGGATGCCCCTTAAACGCAGTGTTCGCTTTGCGCTCCCTGGCGCTCATGGCAGGGCGTAGGTTCCTGTGACATGGGCAACCAGCTCCTCGCTATCCTCGGAATAAAGCTGCACCTCGCACACAGCGGTACGGCTGCCCAGCTTGAGCACAACCGCACGGGCGACCAGGTCACAGGGGCCGGGCTTGCGGAGGAAGTTGATGTTCAGGTTGCTGGTCACCGCCATCTGGACCTCCCCGAGCGCGCCCAAAACAGCCGCGTACATGGCCGCATCCGCCAGCGCCATCTGCACCGGTCCGGAAAGCGTGCCACCAGGGCGCACCATACGCTCATTGAACGGCACCCGCGCACTGGCGGCACAAGGCTCAATACCTTCCACCCGGAAATCGATGTCCTGGGCCATGGGCACACCGTCCCGGATCAGCTGCTGGACCTCCTCCGCGCTCAACTTCATGGTTGTTCTGTCCTCCGATTGGCTCTCGCGTGACCGCCACCCTGTACCCCGGCGGACGGACTTCGTAGAATAACCCTTTACTTACAAACCCGTCACTTTCGCACAATCCGAACGGATCCGTACCTATGCGCGCAAGCCAGTACCTGATCGCCACCCTCAAGGAAACCCCCGCGGACGCCGAGATCGTCAGTCATCAGCTGATGCTGCGGGCCGGCATGATCCGCCGCCTCGCCGGCGGCCTCTATACCTGGCTGCCACTTGGGCTGCGCGTTCTACGCAAGGTCGAGCGGATCGTCCGTGAGGAGATGGACCGCGCCGGTGCCCAGGAAGTGTTGATGCCGGCCATCCAGCCCGCCGAGCTGTGGCAGGAGAGCGGGCGCTGGAGCGAATACGGCGACGAACTGCTGCGGCTGAAGGACCGCCATGAACGCGATTTCTGTTATGGCCCCACCCACGAGGAAGTGATTACCGACATCGCCCGGAACGAACTCAAGAGCTACCGGGACCTGCCGGCGAACTTCTACCAGATCCAGACGAAGTTCCGGGATGAGCGCCGCCCCCGCTTCGGCGTCATGCGCTCCCGTGAATTCCTGATGAAGGACGCCTATTCCTTTCACGCCGATCCGGAATCACTGGACAAGAGCTACCAGCTCATGGTCCAGACCTATAGTGCCATCTTCCGTCGCCTGGGCCTGGAATTCCGTGCGGTGGAGGCGGACTCCGGTGCCATTGGCGGCAGCAAGTCCCAGGAGTTCCACGTACTGGCCAGCTCCGGGGAAGACGCCATCGCGTTCAGCTCCCAGAGCGACTACGCGGCCAACACCGAACTCGCCGAGGCGCTGCCCCCTGAGGGCGAGCGCCCCGCCGCCACCCAGGCCATGGACGAAGTGGCGACGCCGGACCAGACCACCATCGAACAGGTGGCCGGTTTCCTGAGCACCACGCCGGATCGTGTACTGAAGACCCTACTGGTCCACGCGCCGAAGAACGATGAAGACAGCAAAGAACAGCCACTGGTGGCATTGGTCATGCGGGGTGACCACAGCCTGAACGACCTCAAGGCGGAACGGCGCCCTGAAGTGGCGGAGCCGCTGACCATGGCCAGTGATGAGGAGATCCGCAAGGCACAGGGCGCGGATGCGGGCTCCATCGGTCCGGTCGGGCTGAAAGTGCCCATGGTCGTGGATCACGCCGCCGCGCACCTGGCCGACTTTGTCTGTGGCGCCAACCGCACGGGCTATCACCTCACCGGCGTTAACTGGGAGCGGGACGTGGCACTGGGTGAAACCGCCGACCTGCGGGAGGTGGAGGAAGGCGATCCCAGCCCGGATGGCCAGGGCTTGCTGGAAATCCAGCGCGGCATTGAGGTGGGCCATGTGTTCAAGCTGGGCCGCAAGTACAGCGAGGCCATGAACGCCACTGTCCTGGACGAGAACGGCAAGTCCGTTGCCATGGACATGGGCTGCTATGGCATTGGCGTCTCCCGCCTGGTTGCCGCCGCCATCGAGCAGAATCACGACGACAGCGGTATTACCTGGCCCACCGCGATTGCCCCGTTCGAGATCGCCATTGTTACCCTCAACGGTCACAAATCCGAGCGCGTAGCCCAGGCTGCGGAAAAACTGTATGAGCAGCTGAACCAGACCGGCTACGACGTGCTGCTCGATGACCGTAAAGAGCGCCCAGGCGTCAAGTTCGCGGACATGGAGCTGATCGGCATCCCGCACCGGGTGGTCATCAGTGACCGTGGCCTGGAAGCCGGAACCTATGAATACAAGGGCCGCAGTGATGCGGACAAGCAGGACGTAGCGGTGGATGACATCATCCGTTTCCTGGCAGCTCAGGTCATCGCGAACTAGGGTTCAGGGTATGCGTTTCATGTTCCGCGCCGTCGTTCTTGGCTTGTGCCTGGCGCTGGCTGGTCTCTCCCAGGCCGCAACCACGACCGAGCCGGACCCGGAGCTGCGAGCCAAGCTTCGCGAGGCCGTCAAGGCCTCAGACAGTTTTGAGGACCGGTTCGATGCCGAAGTCTGGCTGGTGGATATGTCGGGCCGCACCGAGCGCTGGCTTGATGACCATGAGCGGCGCCTGCGGATCCTGCGACTGGTTCACCGTGAGGCCAGCCGCCGCGGCCTGTCCCCGGAAGTGGTCCTGGCCGTGATCCAGGTGGAAAGCGGCTTTGACCGGTTCGCCATCTCGCCCGTGGGTGCCCAGGGGCTGATGCAGGTCATGCCCTTCTGGAAGGAAGAAATCGGCCGCCCCGATGACAACCTCACCAAGATCGAGACCAACCTGGTCTATGGCACCACCATTCTGGCGCACTACGTGGACAAGGAAGACGGCAACCTGGCAAAAGCTCTAGCGCGATACAATGGAAGCACGGGCAAGACATGGTACCCGGAACGGGTATTTGATGCGCTGGAGCAGCACTTCCACGTCAACCGCTGAAACACGGGCCTGACAGAAGCGCCAGCTACCCAATGGGGGACGGCGGTGTATCGCGTGGAACGTCACCGACCTTTTCCACGGAATGGAACCTGCCTTCACCATCGTAATGGATCATGAAACTGCCGAAGACACCATCATGCTCCATCCACGGCTACAGGATACGGGCGGGAAACACAACAGACCGCCCATCGCGCGCCCTTACCCAGACGCGCCAGGCGGTCCCTTCGTAGACCCGGAGCCAGTCATCCCGGTGGATCACCACATCGACGATCACTGACTCCCCGGCCATGCTGCCTCCGGCTTACTCCGCCAGTTCCAGCAGGAGACGGTTGAGGCGGGACACATAGGTGCCCGGATCCTCGATCTCCTGACCACTGGCCAACGTGGCCTGGTCGAAGATCACCTGGGTCAGGTCCGAGAAGCGCTCTTCGCCCTGCTCTTTTTCGAGCCGCTGCAACAGCGGATGATCCACATTGATCTCGAAGATCGGCTTGGACTCGGGAACCGGCTGCCCTGCCGCCTCCATGATCTTGCGCATCTGATGACCCATGTCGTAATCGCCAACGGCCAGGCATGCCGGCGATTCGGTCAGACGCTTGGTCACCTTCACTTCCTTCACCCGGTCGGACAGAACCTTCTGGATACGCTCAACGAGGTCCTTGTGCTCCTCGGAGGCCTGCTCCTGTTCCTTCTTTTCCTCCTCGGATTCGATCTCGTCCAGATCCAGTTCACCGCGGGAGATATCCTGCAGGTGCTTGCCTTCGTACTCGCTGAGATACCCCATCATCCACTCGTCGATGCGGTCGGACAGCAGCAGTACCTCGATGCCCTTCTTGCGGAAGATTTCCAGGTGCGGACTGGCCTTGGCCGCCTGATGGGAATCCGCGGTCAGGAAGTAGATCTTCTCCTGGCCTTCCTTCATGCGCGCCACATAGTCATCCAACGAGACATTCTGGGTGGCCTCGCCGGTATGCGTGGACGCAAAGCGCAGCAACGGCAGAATCTTCTCGCGATTCCCGAAGTCTTCCGCAGGACCTTCCTTCAGAACCTGACCGAACTGGTCCCAGAACTGCTGGTATTTCTCGGGATCGTTGTTGGCCAGCTTCTTGAGCATGTCCAGAACCCGCTTGGTCAACGCGGTACGGATGCTCTCAACGGTGCTGTCGTTCTGCAGGATCTCGCGCGAGACGTTGAGCGAGAGGTCATTGCTGTCGATCACGCCCCGCACGTACCGCAGGTACAGCGGCAGGAACTGCTCCGCGTCGTCCATGATGAATACACGCTGGACGTACAGCTTAAGCCCACGGGAAGCGTCCCGGTTGTACAGGTCAAAGGGCGCCCGGCCCGGGATGTAGAGCAGGCTGGTGTAATCCAGCGAACCTTCCACCCGGTTATGGGACCAGGTCAGCGGGTCCTCAAAGTCATGGGCGATGTGCTTGTAGAACGCCTTGTACTCGTCCTCGCTGATCTCATTGCGAGGCCGTGTCCACAGCGCTGTCGCCTCGTTGACGGTTTCCTCGGCTGGCTGATCCTCCTGATTTTCCTCTTCTTCGCCGGTCGGTTCCGGTGGCATACGAACCGGGAAGGAAATGTGGTCGGAGTACTTCTTGACCAGATGGCGCAGACGGTGGCCGTCCGCAAAATCCTTCGCATCCTCTCTAAGGTGCAGCGTCACCGTGGTCCCGCGCGGTGCATCCGGCACCTGTTCGATCGTGAACTGGCCATCGCCACTGGAGACCCAGTGAACGCCTTCCGACGGGTCCGCATCCGCCTTGCGGGTTACAACGTCCACCTGGTCCGCCACGATGAAGGAGGAGTAGAAGCCCACCCCGAACTGGCCGATCAGCTTGGCGTCCTTCTGCTGGTCACCGGTGAGCTGGTTGAGGAAGTCAGAGGTTCCGGACTTGGCGATGGTGCCCAGGTTCTCGATCACCTCGTCACGGCTCATGCCAATGCCGTTATCCCGGATGGTGATGGTTCCGGCTTCCTGGTCATAGCTGAGGTGGATGGCCAGGTCCGGATCCTCTTCCAGAAGCTCCGGCTTGGACAGCGACTCGAACCGCAGCTTGTCCTCGGCGTCCGAGGCGTTGGAGATCAGTTCGCGCAGAAAGACCTCCCGGTTCGAGTAGAGCGAATTGATAACGATGTTGAGAAGCTGCTTGACCTCGGTCTGGAAACCAAGCGTTTCTTTCTGTGCTTCGGCAGTCATGACGCGCCGCACTCCTTCATGGTTGATGCCTGCTTGAATCGGTTGGTAGCGCCCAATCTTGGGGCAGCGCGACAGATTTCAAGGGCCACCCTGTCGCATCAGTCCATGATGAAATGCGCCCGGGCCGTGGCGATGGGCTTACGCCGTGACTGCTGCCAGGCGGTGACAATCACGTTCGCCACCCGATTGCCCTGGCGGGTCAGGTGGCATTCACAGAACGTGTCCCTGTCCAGCCCGGCACGCAGATAATCCAGGGAGAAATCCACGATCCGGGGCAGTCGTGGCGTCTCCTGGGACATCATCAGCGAGATCATGGCGGCCATCTCCAGGAAGCCGCCAATCACGCCTCCGTGGATGGCGGGCAGTATGGGGTTACCCAGGTTGTCATCGCTACGCGGCAGCCGGAAGACCACTTCGTCGCCGAAGGTCTCGCATTCCATTCCCAAAGTGCACGCATAGGGGACGGCCTGGATCAGGGCCTGGTAATCCCCTTGCTGAAGCGCTTCCCGCATCTCATCGGACAGACTCATTCGTCCGACCCTCCCGTGATCAGGTCGCGATAGGCCTTGGGCGTCGCGTCCGGGCCAATCCGCATGAAGGTGCCCACACAGTGGGCAATGGTCTGTTCGGGATCGGCCTGGTAGGTCTCGCAGCGGGTGAACACGATGTTGTTGGTCACCCGATAGGCCCTCGCACGTGCGTAAACCGGGTGTCCGGGCTCGGCGGCCCGCATATAATCGACCCGCAGATCGAGCGTGGGGCACAGCTCAAACTCGGGCAGCGCGCAGATCACCACTGTTCCGGACGCGGTGTCCATCAGAGTGGTTATCGCTCCCCCATGAATCACGCCGGTTTCAGGGTTGCCCACAATGGCCTGGGAATAGGGCAGCTCCACAACAAGCTCGTTGTCCGTAGCCGACAGGGGCCGGATGCCCAGATGCTGGCAGTGACGCAGTGTCCCGATGAAGCGCGAGACCCTGCCAAAAAGGGTTTCATCATTCATGGCATTTTTGCAATCTGCACGGAATCCAGCGCACTATAACGAAAACACGACCCCATTCACAGACGAGGTACCCCGACCATGCGGCGTCTTACCCACGCCCCCATCCTTCTGGCCCTGATGCTTTCCGTGCTTGCCACCACCGGCTGTGGCGTCAACCCGGTCACAGGTGAGCGCGAACTGCGCCTGGTGTCGGAATCCGATGAACTCAAGATAGGCCGACAGCAGTACCAGCCCACGGTCCAGACCCAGGGCGGGCGCTACTACCGCGACAAGGAACTCAACAATTACGTCGCGCAAGTGGGCCAGTCACTGGCGGAAGTCAGTGACCGCCCCGACCTCCCCTATGAGTTCACCGTCATCAACAGCGGCGTCCCCAATGCCTGGGCCCTGCCCGGGGGCAAGATCGCAATCAACCGGGGACTGCTCACCGAGCTCGAGAACGAGGCGCAGCTGGCGGCGGTCATGGGGCATGAGATCGTGCACGCGGCCGCCCGCCACAGCGCCCAGCGCATGCAGCGTGGCACCCTGATCAATCTAGGCGTGGCCGGCATCGGGATCGGCCTGGGCCTGAGCGACAACGAATACGCCGGTCTGGTGATGGGGGGCGCCGCCCTGGGGTCCCAGCTGATCATGGCGCAATACAGTCGCAGCCACGAACTGGAGTCCGACCGCTACGGCATGCAGTACATGGCCGAGGCCGGCTACAACCCGGAAGCCGCCGTCCAGCTCCAGCAGGTCTTCGTAAAGCTCTCGGAGAAGGAACAGAGCAACTTTGTTACCGGGCTTTTCCGCTCCCATCCACCCTCCCAGAAGCGGGTGGAAGCCAACCGTCGGATCGCGGATAAACTGGGCCGCCAGGGCCGCTTTGGGGAAGAGCGCTACCAGCACATGACCGCCGGTTTGCGGGAAAGCGCTGATGCCTACGAAGCCTACAGGCGGGCGCGCAAGGCGGCCGGCGAGGGTGATTCGGAACAGGCCCTGGCGCTACTGGAGCAGGCGATCAAGCAGGTCCCCGATGAAGCCGCCTTCCATAATCTGCGCGCGGACATCCGCAGACAGCAGGACAAGCCCGAAGCCGCACTGACATCCTACAACCAGGCGGTAGAGCTGTACCCGGCAATGTTCAGCTACCGCATCGGCCGTGGGCTGACCCACCAGGAGCTTCAGGATTTCGAGGCTGCGGAGCGTGACCTTAAGGCCTCACTGGAAGTGGTTCCAACCAGTATCGCCTACCTGGGGCTGGGTGACGCCGTCGCCGCCCAGGGCCAGACCAGCGACGCCCGCCGGTACTACAAGAAGGCCGCGCAGGACGAAGGGAAAATCGGAGAACGTGCCCGCCAGCGCCTGGAGTCACTGAACGGGGGCTAACGCCGCCCGTACCCGTTCAACGGCGGTTTCCGGGGTCTGCTGCATAAAGCAATGCCCCCCCGGCAGTGACTCCGCACTTACATGCGGGTTGAAGCTCACCCACCGTGCCACGGACTCACGCACAAAATCGTAGGTGCTGTCACCGTGGATGACATGGGTGGGCGTACGCAGCTTCTTCATGGCCCGCCACAACCCAGCTGGATAACCGGCAAAGATGGCTGCTTCCAGTTCCGGCGGGCACCGCAGCGCCACCTCGCCACTGCGCTCCTCCAGAGCGTGATCCACATAGGCCCGAAGCGCCTCCGGTGTCCAGCCCTTGAACATACCCCGCCCCTCCAGGCTTTCAAGGGCGGCGGCGCGGTTCGGCCATACGCGTCGGCGCTGCCGCGTCCGCCTGGAAAAGCCATTGTTCTGCCAGAGTCCCAGCCAGGTGCCAATGCGCATCACCCACAGCATCCGCCGCGTAAAGATGATTGGATCCAGAAGCACTGCCTGGTCAAACAGGGCCGGGTCGCGATCCATCATCAACAGGCTCATGATGCCGCCAAAGCTGTGGCCCATGGCGTAATGGCGCTGGCCACTCCAGAGGTGAGCGAACGCCCGCCAGGTTTCTTCGCACAGCTCCGAGGTCCGGTTCCACCCCAGAAAATCCCCATTGGCCTCGCTGGCTCCATGGCCCTGGATATCGCTCAGGAAGAGGTCATAATCCCTGGCAAGGCGCTCCAGAAGCGGCAGATAGACCAGGCCGTTGTAACCATTGCCGTGGATGAAATGCACCACCGGCCGGTTACTGGGCTGCGAATGCCAGCCTGTCACCAGGTGCCCCGCGCTGGTGCGGCGCTCCCAATACTGCAACCCGGAAATCGGGGCTGATGCCGTTTCTGCCAATGGCTTCTCCTCCCGTTCTGGATACCCTGTCATCAACTCAGGCGCTGTGATACAACAGGCGTCGAACAATTCTTCAGGTGGGCCCGCGCACGGTGGCGTAGCCTACCACGTTCAAACCGCAACCGCTCTATGACTCAGGGAATCGATCACAATGGTTCGAGAACGTTTGAGACCCCTGGCTTCACAGGCCAAGCGCGCCTATGTCCAGCTGATGCTGGACGTCGTCGGTCGCGCCCTGGAAGCCATCAGTGAGGTAGACGACCGGGTGCGCAATGAAGTGGCCGCGCTCCCCAACGGTTTTCTTTTCTCCATGCAGGTGATGCCGAAAGGTCCCGCCCTCTACATGCGCAGACAGGGCGACGGCAGCCTCCAGTATCTCGGCGGGAACATCGCCCAGCGCCCGGACCTGAGCATCCAGTTCAAACACCTGCATCACGCCTTCCTGGTGCTGTCGTTCCAGGAAAAAACCGCCCAGTCCTTCGCCAACGATCGCATGGTCGTGGACGGTGACCTGGGGTACGCCGTGCGCATGACGCGCGTTCTCAACCGCCTTGAGACCTTTATCCTGCCGCGGCTGGTGGCGTCACGCGCGGTGAAGGAATACCCGGATGATCTGGGGCTGCCCGAGAAAGTCTTCAGCGCGGCCCGGATCTATCTGAAAGTGGCAATGAATTTTGTGGACACCGTGAGGTCATCATGAGCTATTACGAATTCTTCTGTCCGGTCAAGGTCATCGCCGGCCAGGCGGCACTGGAGCACCTGCCCTACGAGTTCAGTTCGCGCGCGGTGGAGCGGCCCATGGTCGTCACCGACAAGGGCGTGCGTAACGCGGGCCTTCTGGACAAGGTCCTGGCGGCGTGCGAGGAAGGTGGCATGGACATCACCGTCGTCTATGACGACGTCCCCTCCGATTCCTCCAAACAGACCGTCACCGCCATCGCCCAGGAATACCGCAAGCAGCAATGCGACGGCATCCTGGCCATCGGCGGGGGCTCGCCGATCGACACCGCCAAGGCCGTGAACATCCTGGTTTCCGAGGGTGGCGACGACATCGCCCAATACGCCGGTTCCGGCGTCCTCAAACGGCCCCTCAAGCCGTTCATCGTCATTCCGACCACGGCGGGCACCGGCTCCGAGGTTACCAACGTAGCCGTGATCGCGGACACCGAGAAGGAAGTCAAGCTGCCTTTTGCCTCTGGTTTCATGCTGCCGGATGCCGCAGTGATCGATCCGCGCATGACGCTCACCCTGCCGCCACAGGTAACCGCGGCCACCGCCATGGACGCCATGACCCATTCCGTGGAGGCCTTTACCTGTCTGGCCAAGAACCCACTCAGCGACGCCTATGCAGCGGCAGCGATCAAGAAGATCAGCAACAACCTGCTGAAGGTGATGGACAAACCAGACGATGCCGAGCGTCGCCTGGAGCTGGCCCAGGCCTCGACCATGGCCGGCATCGCCTTCTCCAACTCCATGGTGGGGCTGGTTCACGCATTGGGGCACTCACTGGGCGCCGCCTGCCACCTGCCTCACGGCCTGTGTATGAGCCTGTTCCTGCCCTATGTGCTGGAATACAACCTGGAAGCAATCCGTGAACCATTAAGCGAGCTGCTGCTGCACCTGGCGGGCCCCGAAATCTACGCCATGACGCCGAAGAGCCAGCGCGCCGAGGAATCCATCGCGACCATCCGGAAACTGCGCGACGACCTCCACCGTCACTGCCAGCTGCCGCGCACGCTTCAGGAAACCGGCAAGGTGGAAAAGGGCCAGCTGGACCGGATCGCACAGATGGCCATCGACGATGGCTCCATCATGTTCAACCCCAAGGAGGCATCACTCGAGGATGCCCGCGCGGTCCTGGAGAAGGCCTGGGCCTAGAGCGCCTCGGCCAGTTCTTCAAGCCCCTGGCCACGACTGATATCGGTCGTGGCCAGGGGCAGCTGAACCATCTTCAGGCGAGGAAAGGCATTGCGGGTTGCGGCAATGTGCTCCGCTTCCGAGGCACGCCGCTGGC
This sequence comes from Salicola sp. AFF1, assembly GCF_056783195.1. Lineage (NCBI taxonomy): Bacteria > Pseudomonadati > Pseudomonadota > Gammaproteobacteria > Oceanospirillales > Halomonadaceae > Salicola > Salicola sp. AFF1. Next base: position 222,116 of record NZ_JBXAYL010000002.1, on the reverse strand, counting down.
GGGCAAAGTCACCGTCCGCGCTCTCGGGCAGAATGCGGTTGAGGATCAGGGTGTCCACCCGGACGTTCACCTCACCCAGGGTGGCCACCATGCGCCGGGTTTCTTCCCGCGACAGGCGATCCGGGTTCAGGACCGGGATGAACCGGGTCCGGTTGGGATCCCGGAGCCGGTCCCGCATGGCCGTATAGCGGTCCCGCCGCGCAGCCAGTATCCGCGCGGCCCGGTCCTCCGGACGCCCTTCCTCCCCCTGGAGGGCACTGCTGGTGTCCACGGCCTCACGGCGTTTTGCCAACAGGGCGTCCGTCCAGCTCCGCATCACTTCCGGAAGCTGGAGTAACTGGAGCGTGTGACCAGTGGGCGCCGTATCGAACACGATCCGGTCATACTCGTGTTCATTGTCCAGGGTCACGCGCACCAGTTCATCCAGCAACGCGGCCTCTTCGGCCCCTGGGGCCCCGGCAGCCAGCGAGGCCTGGTGTTCCGCCGCCTCGCGCACTTCCGGGCTGGCCAGATCCCTCAGGTTCTCACGGACCTGGTTGATGTAACGCTCCAGGGCCTGGGCCGGATCCAGTTCCAGTGCCTGCACGCCCCTGGCCACCGGTCGGGGTCCATCCCCCAGCGAGACGAGCCACAGGTCGCCCAGGGAATGGGCCGGGTCGGTGGAAATGACCAGCACCTGTTCCCCTTCGCGGGCCCTGGCGAGCGCGTAGGCCGAGGCACAGGTGGTCTTACCGACCCCGCCCTTGCCGCCCAGGAACACCAGGGAGGCGCCCTCCCCGGTAGCCACCGGCTCGGATCGTTTCCGGAACAAACGCCCTAGCAGCAACGGATGCCCTCCAGCGGGGAGTGTTCCATTCCCATGCGCTGGTGCCAGTCATGGAAGTCCTCCAGCATGAAAGGCACCAGCTCAAGCGTGTAGAACGCGGCGGGATTGGGGACCCCGAGCGACTCGGACAGGACCATGAGACGGAACAGATCGTCCTTGCGGCGCTGGGCACGGCGCTCAATCCGGCGATAGGGCGCCTGGTACATCTCGTCATAGAACGCGAGCAGGCGCCGGATCCCTTCCCTAATCATCATTGGAATCCACCAGCTGGGCCGGCTCACGCTTCTGGCGTACCGCGTTGACCCCCTCCAGAACCAACCAGATGTTGAGTACAAAGATGAGGCCGCCGATCACCACCAGCAGCATGTTGCCATCCCGCAGGAAATTGCCGATATTGATGATCATGCTCCAGGCGGTCATGACGCCCACAAACAGGAAAGGCACCAGGCTGTAGATGATGGGTCGCCCCAGGTGCCACAGAATCAGCGTCAATACCAGCAGCGAGAGCCCGGCCGTCAGCTGGTTGGTGGTCCCGAAAAGCGGCCACAGTACCATGCCGCCAGCCCCCGGATTGGAGGGGTCCGCAAAGAACGCCAGGGCGGCACAGCTCAGAAATACCAGCACAGTCGCAAAGTTGATGTTGCCCAGCGCCGGCAAACGGTACTGGCGGCCGATCTCACCCAGGATGAAGCGCTGCAGCCGCATGCTGGTGTCCAGGGTAGTGGCGGCAAAGGCCACCACCATCATCGACATGAAGGTGGTGGCCACCTCTACCGGAATGCCGAGGTTGTTCACGTGGTTACCAGCGCCCTCAACGAAAGCCGCAATGCCCTGACTGCTGGCCTCGGCCCAGGAACCGTAATGGCTGTTCCATTCCGCAACGCTGCCAAAGCCCGCCGCTGTGGCGAGTATGGCCGCAACTGCCAGCAGCCCCTCGCCGGTAGAGCCCAGGTATCCCACGAAACGGGCATCCGTCTCATGGCGCAGCTGCTTGGCGGAGGTCCCGGAACTGACCAGCCCATGGAATCCGGAAATCGCACCGCAGGCAATGGTGACGAACAACAGCGGCAGAATGGGCGGTGCATCCTCGGGTACGGCAGTGTTGTACATGGGCGCCACAATCTCAGGCCGCCCCACAAAAACGCCCAGATAAACCAGGGCAAGGCAGATGAACAGAAGATGGGAATTGATGAAATCCCTTGGCTGAAGGAGCAGCCAGACCGGCAGGCGTGATGCGATGGCGCCATAGCCCAGCATGATCAGGACCCACCAGGCCGTGCTGGAATAGCCGCCCATTTCTTTCGGCAGCTCAAGGGGGGCCAGTGTGCCCGCATAGACCAGGAACAACAGCACAACCAGCCCCACCAGCGACGGCACCACTATATGCCAGTGACGACGATAGACCAGGAACCCAATGGTGATGGCGATCGGAATCTGAAGCCAGTATGGCAGCACGCTCTCCGGAAAGGAGGAAAAGAGGGTTCCGATGGCCACGGCAAAGACCGCGTTCACCATCAGCAGAAGGAAGAAGATGATCAGCAGGAACAGCATCAGCGCACGCGGGCTGATGACATTGCGGGCAATCACACCCACCGACTGGCCGCGGTTGCGGACCGAAGCCCAGAGCGTTCCGAAGTCATGGATCCCGGCCATGAAGACAGTGCCGATCAACACCCATGCCAGGGCCGGTCCCCAGCCCCAGATCATGGCAATAGCCGGCCCAATGATCGGGGCAGCCCCCGCCACGGAAGTGAAGTGATGGCCCCAGAGGATGAACTTATTGGTGGGCACGAAGTCCACTCCATCCTCATAACGCCGCGCCGGTGTCCGGTAATCCGGACTCAGCTGGAACAGACGTTCAGCAAGGAAACGGGAATAATAACGGTAACCCAGAAAAAAGACGGCAAATGCCATCAGTGCCATCAGCCAGCTTGTCACGCGATCCTCCTGTGATGCCCTGTGAATGGGTATACAAGACGGCCTGGAACCTTAACCGGTGGAGCCGCCGGGTGTACAGGCCGCCCCTTGAAACAGCGGTCTACGCTCTGCACATCTAAGGATAGAAGATGATGACGAATTACGTAGAGGAGGTGATGCTGATGGACCTGAAAAAAATGTCCCCCTGGAACTGGTTCAGAAAGGAACAGGAGCAGGCCCGCGAACAGCAGCAGATGAATACCATGCCGGCCAACCGGGAGGGAAATACCCAACCCGTTTCAAGTGGCGACCCGGTCATGAGCCTGCATAACCGGATGGACCGGCTCTTTGACGATTTCTATCGCCAATTCGGACTTTCTCCCTGGCCACTGAGCGGCGGGAACCTTGATGAAGGATTCTTCCGGCCATCGGTGGACATTAAGGAGAACCAGGACCACTACACCCTTCACATTGACATGCCTGGTGTCGAAAAGGACGACGTGAAGGTGGAAGTGGATGGCGATGCGCTGGTCATCCGGGGCGAGAAACAACAGGAACGGGACGACAGCGACGACAACTACCACTTCGTGGAACGCCGTTATGGCGCTTTCCAACGGATCCTTGATCTACCGGCGGACGCCAAGCCGGACGATCTCAAGGCCAAGTTCCGCAACGGCGTTCTGACCGTTACCATTGGCCGCGATCCGGAACACACCGGAGGCGCCCGGCAGATCGAAGTGGAGTAACGCCGGAGGCAGGATCCACAACGACCAAGGGGCTCCCGCAGGAGCCCCTTTTTTTCAGGTATCGACCGGAAAGCGCGTCAGCCGTGAACTTCGGCCAGCGCCTCCTCGATCATGCCAAGGCCCTCCTCAAGTACGTCGTTCTCAATGGTCACCGGCATCAGGAAGCGCAGCGTGTTGCCGTACATGCCGCAACTGAGCAGGATCAGACCCTTTTCCTTGACCTTGCCCACGATGGCCGCCGCCATATCAGCGTCCGGCTCATGGGTATCCCGGCTCTTAACCAGCTCAAAGGCCGCCATCGCGCCCAGGCGACGCACGTTGTCCACGTGCGGGAAGCGCCGGTGCCAGTCGTTGAAGCGCTCCTCAAGCCGCGCGCCCAGGGCACGGCTCTTGCCAAGAATGTCCTCTTCCTCGAACACATCAATGGCCGCCATGGCCGCGGCACAGGCCAGCGGGTTACCGGTGTAGGTTCCGCCCAGGGAGTTACCTCCCGAGCTGTCCATGACGGAATCAGTGCCAACCACGGCCGAAATGGGCATACCATCGGCCATACTCTTGGCCATGGTCATCATGTCCGGCTCAACATCACTGTGCTCAATGGCGAACATCTTGCCGGTACGGCCGAAACCGGACTGGACTTCATCCACGATCATACAGATACCGTGCTCATCACAGATGGAGCGGATCTTCTGAAGGAATTCCGGTGACGCCGCGTAGAAGCCGCCCTCGCCCAGGACCGGCTCAATCACGATAGCCGCGGTATGCTTGGGGGCTGAATCCGCTTTGAACGTGGCTTCAAGGCCACGCAGCGCTTCTTCCTCGCTCACGCCGTGATAGGGCACCGGGTAGGGGGCCCGGAAAACACCGCCCGGCATGGGACCGAAATCGGTCTGATAGGGGTGAACCTTGCCGTTCATCGCCATGGTCATGAAAGTCCGACCGTGGTAGCCGCCGGTAAAGCAGATGACATTGCTCCGCCCGGTGCTGGCCCGCGCGATCTTGACGGCGTTTTCCAGAGCCTCGGCGCCGGAATTGGCCAGGAAAACCTTGCCATGACCACGTACCGGCGTAATGTGGCTCAGCTTTTCAGACAGCTGTACATAGGGGGCGTAGGGCATCACGGTCTGGCAGGTGTGCATCAGGTTATCGAGCTGGCCCTTGACCGCTTCCACTACCCGGGGATGACGATGGCCCAGGTTGAGAACGCCGATACCGCCTGCAAAGTCGATCATGCGCTTGCCATCCGCGTCCCAGACCTGCGCGTTCTCCGCGTGGTGCGCGAACTGCTTGTTGGGGCTCGCGCCACCGGCGGCAACGTATTGTTCCTTCAGAGCCTGAAGCTGCTCATTGTTCATCGAATCTCTCCCTCCAGGAATTTGGGGAATAACGCCTTACAGTATGACGACTTGGTCGCACTTTTTCCACGGGGCTACCCCTCAAGCCGGCGCAACAGCAGCATGGGCGAGACGTTCAGCACCGGTGACAGCTGCCATCGCCCCAACAGGGACAGGACAAGGGCACTGATGCCAGGCAGGACCAGCCAGAGTTCCAGGTGCAGGCGGAAGCTGCCTTCAAAAAGCCGGTACTGCAGGGCCCAGACAACCAACTCCGCCGCCAGAACCCCGAGAAAACCGGCGATCAGCCCCATGAGTGCGAATTCCAGCATACCGCTGCCCACCAGCAGCCCCCTGCGCGCCCCGAGGGTGCGCAACAGGGCGCCCTCGCGCTGTCGGGCGCCCAGGGTGGCACTGACCACAGCGGCCATCACCAGCAGCGCTGATACCAGAATCATGCCGAGCAGAGCCTCCATGGCATGCGTCACCTGGGCGATGATCCCCCGTATACGATCGATGAAATGATCCACCTCAAGAATGGACACCGCCGGGAACCGCCGCCCCAGGTCATTAAGCAGATCCTTGCGCCCCTCTTCCAGGTGGAAGCTGGTCAGCCAGGTAGCGGAGAAACCATCCAGCTTGCCGGGCGCGAACACCATGAAGAAGTTCGGCCGCATACTCTCCCACTGAACACGGCGCACACTGCGCACTGCGGCCGTCACCTCCCGGGCACCGATCCGAAAGGTCAGCTCATCCCCGATCGACAGCCCCATTTCCGCAAACAGCTCGGCCTCAACCGACACGCCCTCACCGCCGGTACCATCCCACCATTGCCCCTTTTCGAGCCGGTTGTCAGAAGGCAGTTCCGCCATCCAGGTGAGGTTGAGGTCGCGGTTCAGGGCGCCGATCTCTTCGTGCTTCGATACCGCCTGCTTCACCGGCTCGTCATTGATCCGCACCAGGCGACCCCGGACCATGGGATACAGGGCCTCAAATCGCATGCCGTGCTCTTTCAGGAAGGACCCAACGCTGTCCACTTTCTCCGGGGCGATATTGATCAGGAAATGGTTGGGGGCGTCCTCGGGCAGCTGGCGATGCCAATCCTCGAGCAGCGCGGAGCGGGTCAGGAAGAGCGTCGCCGCCAGCGTCAGGACCATGGCAAAGACCGACATCTGCGCCAATCCAGAACGCCGGTGACGGTACAGCGCCACCAGTGCCAGCCGCCAGGCGCTACTGCCACCACGAATGCGCCCCAGCACACTCACCAGGGCGGCGGAAAGCAACGCCAGTACCGCCAACAGCGCCGCCAGCCCACCCAGAAGCGCCAGCACCAGCCAGACCTCGCCACTGTAGAACCATAACAGCCCGAAGATGGCCACCACCGCGACCACAAGATCCAACAGGACCCAACGGCCCTGCTCACCCGGGGCGCTGCGCAGAACCTGCATGGCGGTAACACGCCGCAGGCGCTGGATCGGGGGCCAGGCGAACGCAAACAGGGCGACGAAGGCCGTGACCAGCGCCGGCAGCAACGCCGCCGGGTTGAACTGCCAGGCCACCGGGGTCTCCAGAAAACGGTTCGCGACCTGGGCCAGTACCACGAAAAGGGGCAGTGCCAGCAGCAGGCCAAGGCCGGTACCGACCACGCCCCAGAGGCCCAGGCGCAACAGGTAGAGCCGGCTTATGGTGCGGCCGTCCAGCCCCAGGGTCTTGAGCAGTGCAACTGTGTCGCGCTGGCCCAGCGCGTACTGGCGGCTTGCAACAGCGACCGCGACCGCCGCCAGTAACACCGCCAGGCTGCCGCCCAGCATCAGGAAGCGTTCCGCCCGCTCCAGCGCCTGCGACACCCCGGCCTGGCCGTCCTCCACACTGCGCCAGCGCTGCCCCTCACTGAGCTTCGGCGCAAGCCACTCGTGAAAATCATTGAGAGCCGGCTCCGCACCCGCATACAGATGCCGGTAGGTCACGCGACTGCCCGGCTGAACCACACCGGCTGCCTCCACATCCCCCTGATGCATCATGACCCTTGGCGCCAGCGCCGCCAGATCAAAACCCGCATCCGGTGACCGCACCAACACGCCGGCAATACGCAGCCGCACGTCGCCTATTCCAACCCGGTCCCCCGGCTCGACATCGAGCAATCTCAGCAGCCGCGCGTTCACCCACACCTCCCCTTCTCCCGGGCCATGGGCAACCGTTCGTCTTGGCGCGCCAGGGGTCGCCTGGATTTCCACCTCGCCGCGCAACGGATAATCCCCGTCCACAGCCCGGACGCGCACCAGCTCCATGGATTCTTCGCCCTGGAGCATGGTCGCAAACGAGATTTGGCGCGCTGTGGCAAGATCACGATTGGCCGCTTCCCGCAGAAACCGCTCCGGCAGGGGATGTGAGGCCTCGAGCTGACGATCCGCCGCCAGGAACTCGGTTGCCGAGTTGGTAAGGGTGCGTTGCAGGTGCTCTGCGAACAGGCCGATGGTCGCCACAATAGCGACCGCGACCATAAGCGATGCCAGCACCACGCGCACGTCGCGCTGGCGCCAATCCCGCCGCGAAAGCCAGCTGAGCCGGTGAAAACCGCTCATGAAACCGCCCCTGCTGATGTCTCCAGCAACTGGCCAGCATCCATGCGCAACCGCCGGCTACAGCGCCCTGCCAGTTCCTCGTCATGCGTCACCAGTACCAGCGTGGTCCCTTGCTCGGCATTGAGCGCCATCAACAGGTCCGCAATCTGCTGCCCCGTGGTCGTATCCAGGTTGCCCGTGGGTTCATCCGCGAACAATACAGCCGGATCAGCAGCGAAAGCCCGGGCGATGGCCACCCGCTGCTGCTCGCCACCGGACAGCTGTCGGGGGGTATGCCCCAGGCGATCCCCCAGCCCGACACGCTCCAGCAGCTCCTTCGCCCTCCCTGAAGCGCCCTGGACATCCCCGAGTTCCAGCGGCAGCAGCACATTCTCGAGAGCGCTCAGGCTCGGCAGCAACTGGAATGACTGGAACACAAACCCCACCCGGTTGGCCCGAAGCCGGGCGCGACTGTCTTCATCCATGGCACTGATGCGCTCACCAGCCAGGTCCACAATCCCACCGGTGGGGAGGTCAAGACCCGCCAGGAGCCCAAGCAGTGTGGTCTTGCCCGATCCGGAACGGCCCAGGAGTGCTACCGACTCACCTTCGCGCACTGTAAGGTCAATATCACTCAACAGCGTGAGCCGCCCACTCCCGAGCCCAACCTGGTGACTCAGTCCCTTTGCCCTTATGATTACGTCAGTCGCGTCACTCACCCATGATCTCCGGTTGTTCAATGACAGTGATGGATCCTAGTGACCACGCCCAGCGTGGTACACCATTCAACAATACGCTCCGCAACGGTTGCGGTTCATTCCCCGCCGCCGTGGTTCTGGCCCTGATGGTGGCCCTCATGCCCGGGCTGGCGCTGGCGAAGACGCTGGTGGTCTATGGCGACAGCCTGAGCGCCGCCCACGGCATTGCCGAAGAAGATGGCTGGGTCAGCCTGCTGGAGCAACGCATGGCCAAGCAGACGCCGGAATGGGAAGTCGTCAATGCCAGTATCAGCGGTGAGACCACTGACGGCGGCCTGCGCCGGATCGACCGGATGCTGGAGAGCCAGTCTCCGGAGCTGGTTATTCTGGAACTCGGAGGTAACGATGGCCTTCGCGGCAAGGATCCGGCCACCATTCACGCCAACCTCGCAACCATGGTAGAACGCATCCGCGCTGACGGCGCCCGGGTGCTGCTGGTGGGCATCGAGATTCCCCCCAATTACGGACGCCCCTATACCAAGGCCTTCCGCCAACAATACCAAAAGCTGGCACAAGAGAAGGCACTGACGTTTATCCCCTTTCTCCTTGAGGGTATCCATAACCGCAAGGGCATGATGCAGAAGGATGGCATCCACCCCACTGCCAGGGCTCAGCCGCTGATCCGGGACCGTGTCTGGAAGGCCCTGCGCCCGCTACTGCAACAAGCGGACTAATCCAGTGACTCGAGGAACCGCATCGCCCGCCATTCAGACCAGTAGTGGCCGTTGCGCTCGTCACCGACAAACCCCACATGGCCGCCATGACGCGGCACTTCCAGCCTCAGCCAGCGATTGGCCCGCACGGCGTCGTGGGGGTAACTGTCAGCGCTCAGGAACGGATCATCCGCGGCATTGACGATCAGGGCCGGCACCCGGATCCCATCGAGGAAACGGGTGCTGGAACAGCGGTACCAGTAATCCTCGGCACTTTGGAACCCATGCAGCGGCGCGGTGTACTGTTCGTCGTATTCCGCAAAGGTCCTGATCCGGTCCAGGCCATCCAGCGGCACCCGATCCGGGAAGAGCTCATGCTTGGCGCGGATCTTGACCCTTAGATCCTCCATGAACCGGTTCATATAGAACCGGTTGGCGGGTTTCGCCAGCTCACGGGCACTGCCCGCCAGGTCACAGGGGACCGACAGAACCGCCGCGCCCCGGATACGGGCATCCAGTGATGCCCCCCGCTCCCCCAGATACACGAGCGAGACGTTCCCGCCCATACTGAAACCACCCAGCACAACGCTGTCGTAGGCCGGCAGGACAGACAGCGCATGATCAACCACCAGCGACAGGTCATCGCTCGAACCACTGTGGTAGAAGCAGGGCTGACGATTGATCTCACCACTGCAGGAACGGAAGTTCCAGGCCAGCACATCCCAGCCACTGGCCAGTGCCGCCTGTGCCATACCCAACATGTAAGGACGACGGCTGTAGCCCTCCAGCCCGTGGCTGAGCACCAGAAGGCGCCCATTACCGCGCTGGTACCAGTCCAGATCGAGAAAGTCATCATCCGGCGTCGCCAACCTCTCGGTGGCGTCCGGGACCAGGCTGACCCGGCGGAATAGTGAGGGCCACACCGTCTGCAGGTGGGGATTACGGAGCCACAGGGGTGGCCGGAAAGCAAAGTCACTACGGTTTTTCTGCGTCATGGGAAGCGAGTGTATCGGCTGCCCCCTCCCTCCCGGAAGGGCTTTTGGTCCGCCTCTACTCTGTGAACTCTGTCACCAGATTACATAACATCCAGCTTGCTGGCCCCTCAGCCCGCCTCAATCGCGCTGCAGCCAATACCGCTCATCGCCTTCCTCTGCTTGTATGAATTTTGGACAAAGCGTGCAAAAACCAATGCCCCTTTCGTCCCCAAAACGGTTATTCGACCAACAACAAAAGGAAACCGATATGACCTTCTGGAAGCAGACCGCAACCGTGTTCACTGGCACCGCCTTCGCCCTCACCCTGGGCGCTCAGGATGCAAACGCCAGCTGGCTGCACGACCTCTTCAACTGGGACAACGGGGAACCGGGTTACACCGAGACCCAGCATCCGATCGTCCTGGTCCACGGGCTCTCCGGCTTTGATAACCTCTTCGGCATTGTCGACTACTTCAACGGTATTCCGGGCGCGCTGGCCGAGGATGGCGCCGAGGTCTATGTCCCCCAGGTCTCCGCCGCCAATTCCACCACAGTGCGAGGCGAACAGCTTCTGGACCAGGTCCAGACCATCGTTGCCACCACGGACGCCGATAAGGTGAACCTCATCGGCCACAGCCACGGTGGTCCGACCGTGCGTTATGTCGCCGGTGTAGCCCCGGATCTGGTTGCCTCCGCCACCAGCGTGAGTGGCGTCAACTGGGGCACGCCGGTCGCGGATGCCGCGGCCAGCGGTGAGCTGGACGCGCTGGGCGATATCGTCTTCAGCATCGTGGACAGCGCCTCCGGCGGCGATCTGCCCCAGGACACCGGAGCCGCCATTGAATCGTTGAGCACTGCCGGCAGTGTCGCCTTCAACCAGGATTTCCCTGCTGGGGTTCCCTCGGAGTACTGCGGCAACGACGGCGCCTCACAGGTGAACGGCGTCCACTACTACTCCTGGGGTGGGGACGTCATCAAGACCAACCTGCTGGATGCCAGTGATTCCCTGCTTGCCGCCACCGGCACCTTGATCGACGAGCCCAACGACGGCCTGGTTCCGGCGTGCAGTATGAAGCTGGGTGAGGTTATCGGTCTTGGTTATGACCTCAACCATCTCGACACGGTGAATCACCTGTTCGGCATCACTTCCGTCCACGCGGCGGACCCTGTCCAGCTCTACCGCCAACAGGCTAACCGGCTCCAGCAAGCCGGGCTCTGATCGGCCATTCCGGACCACATTCCGGCCCTTCACGGGCCGGAATCACAGGAGGTCTCTGTCATGAGCATCAAGCGAGGCATCTGGGCCGCAACCATTGCCGGCATCGCCGCACTGGGACTCACCCTTTTCGGCCTGCCCTCACCGGAAACGCCCGAGGCTCCCCATCGGGAAGGCTCGGTAACGACCCTCAAGCGCGGGGCCGACAAGGAGCAGCCCACCCCCAACACGACACCCGCCCCAAGCGGCGCCCCACAACTCCCACTGGATGACACGGTCAAAGGCATTGCCATTGACGGCGCCATCCGGGTGGACATGAACGGCAACCTGATCCACAACCGGGATCTGCGCCGTTTCATGGACTTTTTCATTGGACTGACCCGTTCTCCTGACGATGAGGCCGCCATGCGTCAGCGCATGCGGAATGCCATGAGCGACAAAGGCGTGCCTCCGGCGATACAGGACGAGGTGATGACGGCCCTGGACGACTACCTGGATTATCGCGAGGCTGCCGCTCACCTTGAAACACGGATGGGCAAGGTCAAGGCGGACGAGGCACGCCAGGTGCTCAAACGACTGGCGCAACTGCGGCGCAATCACCTGGGGGAAGCCATGGCCGAAGGCTTTTTTGGCAAGGAAGAACGGCGGATCAAGAACCAGCTGGCCCGACAGCGGATCCGGGAGGACCCCAATCTCAGTACCACCGAGAAGCAACAACGCCTGCAGGCGCTTGAAGCCAACCTGCCGGACCATGTCCAGAAAGTGCGGGACCGCTCGCGCACCTACGCCAACCTACGCGAGACAACCCGCCGCATGCGCCGGGAGGGTGCCAGCAAGGCGGAAATTCAGGCCCTGCGCCAGAAGGCACTGGGTGCCGAAGCGGCGGAGCGTCTGGCCCAGCTGGATCACCAGCGCGCACAATGGCAACGCAAGCTGGCGCGTTACCAGCAACGTAAGCAGCGCATTGAAGCGAATGATAACCTGACCAAGGCGGACCGGCAGAAGGCACTGGAGCAGCTGCGCTCGGAGCATTTTGACTCCCAGGCCCAACGCCGGCGCGCCCAAGCGCTGTCGCGGATTGACGCCCCGGAGCAGGATGGGTAGCATACGCTTTCTCCTGCAGCTCCCCGATAGCTCAGTTGGTAGAGCACCTGACTGTTAATCAGGTTGTCGCTGGTTCGAGCCCAGCTCGGGGAGCCATTTCCCTTCTTTTCTCTTCAGTCCCACAGACTGTCCAGATCAAAATAACGACGCAGCACGCGGTAAAGCGCATGAGCGTCACGGGTACCGGCCATCTCCCGGATCGAGTGCATCGCAAGCTGGGGAACACCCACATCCAGGGTGCTCACACCAATCCCGGCGGCGGTCAGCGGCCCAATGGTGCTGCCACAGCCCATATCAGAACGCACCACAAAGGTCTGGCAGGGAACCCCGATTTCACCACTCAGGTGCCGATAAAGGCCACTGGTACGCGTACTGCTGGCATAACGCTGATTACGGTTGATCTTGATGACCGGGCCCTCATTCATCACTGGTCCATGGGCCTCATCGTAGTAATCCGGGTAACTGGGGTGGATGGCGTGGGCGTTATCCACGGACATCATCATGGAGCGCGCGAGCGCGCGGTGACGATCCTCGCCCTCGACCCAGCGCTGCAGAACGGACTCTAGCAAGGGGCCCTGCGCGCCCTCGGCGGTCATGCTGCCCACCTCCTCATGGTCGTTGAACACCGCCAATGCCGGCTGTGAGCCATCCGACGATACCAGCGCCTGAACCCCGAGCCAGCAGCTCAGCAGGTTGTCCAGTCGCGCGGAGGTAATGAACTCGCCAACCATGCCCACCTGTGCCGGCATCTGGGTATCGTAGAGACAGATCTCGTGCTCCAGGATCCGGCGCAGACGGATCTCCGGTTGATCCGCCCGCAGCTGTTGCGCCAGAAGCTGCTCGAAATCCGTATCCGGGTGCTCCGCCGTCAGCAGGGTCACCGGAGGCAGATGCTGCTGGCTGTTGATGCTGCGGTTGCTGTTGGCTTCCCGGTCCAGGTGGATCGCGAGCGACGGAATCACGGCCACGGGCCGGCGGAAGTCCACCAGGGTGTCCTGTCTCCGACCCTGATCGTCCTCATAGGTAACACGACCGGCCATGGAAAGATCCCGGTCAAACCAGGGGTTAAGCAGGGCCCCGCCGTAAACTTCAACGCCCAGCTGGAGGCAACCATTACGCCGGATTTCCGGGTTGGGTTTGATGCGCAGGCAGGGGCTGTCGGTATGCGCCCCCATCATACGCCAGCCAGCCTCCGCCGGCGGGCGCTGGCCGGTGTGGAAGGCCACCAGCGCCGAGCCATTGCGCACCACGTAATAGCCCTGGCCTGGTTCCAGCGACCACGGCTCGCCCTCGTTCAGCTGCTGGAAACCGGCGGCATCCAGAACGCCCGTCAGATTGCTCACGGCATGCCAGGGTGTTGGGGACCGCCCGAGGAATTCGAGCAGGCCCTGGTTGAAAGTGTTCAGTTCCATTCGGACTCCCGTCTGCGTCTCGCCTCAGAAAGTGTGCGGGTTTACCATTGGGCCTCAACAGCATAGCGCAGGATGAGGCCAACCATGCGGATTCCCCAGTTTCTCAAATTCGAATACGACGACAACGGCCCCCAGCTGTTTCCGACGGCCGTTGCGTGGTCACTCAGCGACGGCCGAATCAAGTACGTCATCATCCGCCCCGAGGACGACTGGCTCTCGGACGACCTGGATGAACGCATGCTGGACGATGAGTTCTTCCGGGACCAGGGCGTGGCACCCGTGGATGTGCTGCGTGAAATGCACGAGGATCTGGGCGAGACCACGGTCTTTTCGGACGGCCTGGACCCGGACGACCAGCTGCTGGATTTCCTGTGCGAGGCCATGGGCATCCAGGCGGCCTTCGAGCTGGCCCCCATGACCGCCCTGCTGCACCACGAGAGTTTTGAAGGGCTCAATGACCGCTACCAGGACATCATACTGCGCGAAACCCTGGACGCCACCGTGGCGGAAAACGCGGTCTATGCCCAGCTGCTGCTGGCCCGGGAAGAAGGACTGACCGATCCGGATTCCTCCGGCTGAACACGGACTTTGTGACCCGTTTCGACGACAGCGCGTTCCAGGTGGGCGACAATCCGTGGCAATTCAGAACCACGGATAAGCCAGCCTATGCGCCGCGTTCCCGCTCTTGTGACCTGTACTGCGCTCCTGGTTGCCACCAGCCTGCCGACCATGGCCCAGCAGAAACCCAGGCGGCCCCAGCAGCAGGAAGCCGAAAGCATGGCCGGTGAGTACTACCTCGGGGTAACCGGCTCCCATTTCCGGCACAAGAACCTTGGTGATGGCAATGGCAAGGCCACCGTCACCACCGGCGGCGCTGTCTTTGGCAAGTACCTGAACGACTACATCAAGGTCGAGGTACGGGGCGGCGCAGCGCCCTCCCCCGAGACAGAAGCCGACGACCTGGAGCTGGACATTGACTATTACGCCAGCGCCTACATGGGCGCCTACTACCACTGGACCCTATTCTCCCGTGCCTACGCCCAGTTCGGCGTAAGCCACGTGGAAACCACGGCCACGCGCACCAGCGAAGATGACGACGGCAACGTGACCGTCACCAGGGAACCCTACCTTGACCACAGCTTCAGCCGGAGCTGGTTGGTGGGAACCGACGTGGATTTCATCGGCAATTCCAGCCTGTTCGTGGAATACGGCCAGCTGCATCAGGACAACACCACCCACATCCGGATCCGGCAGTGGAACCTGGGTCTGCGGATGGATTTCTGAACGGGGTCAGGGTCTCAGCGCCCACCCCGCTTGCACGTTACCGCACCAGCATCGATGCCCAGCACCTCGGGCGCCACCGCCAGCACTTCCGCAAGCCGCTGGCGGGCAGCTTTCTCCGGCACTGACACCGGTGGTGCGTACTCATAAATGGCCAGATGCTCCCCGGTCTGGGTAATGCGGACCGCGTATTCCGGCATATCCGCATCGTAGAGACAATGGGCCTGCTCCGGCTCACGATTGAGCCGGCGCCGGAGATGGCGCCGGTTCTTGCGCAGGCGATTGGCAAGCATCGATGCCCGCTCCTCGTTATGGATAGCAGGCTCCGGGATGCCGGTACGCAGCTCCTCCAATGATTGCTGAGGTTGGCGGAACTCGCTCTGCTGGACGTCGAAAAGCAGCAGCGTGGTTTCCAGCGACCCATTGAAGAACCGGTACTGACGCCGTGACCGCATGCCCAGCTGATGGCCCAGCTCCGGCTCCGCCAGCAACAGCCCCAGGCGCCATCCAGGCGCCTCACTGCGCAGCCGCTCCCCAAAGATCCGGAACAGCTCCGCAGCCCGCTCCCGGGTCTCCAACCGGTTGCCGTAAGGGGGATTGGTTACGATCACACCCGTAGCCGCCTTCTCCGGGATTCGCCACTCGGCCACATCACACTTCTCCACATGGATGCGGTCACTGAAGCCCGCGCGCTCGATATTGCGCCAGGCAAGGGCAACCACCTGTCTATCCGCATCCGTCCCCCGGAAGCGGACGCGACTGGCTTCCAGACCTTCCCTGCGGCGCTCATGAGCGGCTTCTCTCTGCGCCTGCCACCCTGTGGTGGCGGCTTCCGGCCAGCGCTCAAAAGCAAAGCTGCGGAAAAGGCCAGGAGCTGTATTCGTCGCCATCATGGCGGCCTCGATGAGAATCGTCCCGGAACCACAGAACGGATCAGCAAGGTCGCCGCCCGCCTTCGCCACCTCCGGCCAACCAGCCCGGTACAGCAGCGCAGCGGCCAGGGTTTCGCGCAACGGTGCCTGACCAGCCTCGGTCCGATAGCCACGCTGATGCAGGCCTTCACCGGCCATATCCAACCCCAGCTCCAGCTGCCCATGGCGGAGTCGCGCCTGTATCGGCAGATCCGGATCGGCAGGCGTCATCACCGGCTCTGCCACGCCCTTATCACGAACCCGCTCCATCAGGCCATCCTTGACGCACTGGGCCCCAAAACGCGGACTGAGGATCTCCCCATGCGTGCCCTGGAAACGTACGCGGAATGTCATTCCAGGAGCCAGCCACTGCTCCCAGGGCACGGCCGCGGCCGCCTCGCGCAGGGTGGCCGCATTATCCGCCTCCGCGCGCACGAGGTGCAGGACGACCCGGCTTGCCAGCCTTGACCACAGACAGATGCTGCGGGCCCCCGCCATATCGGTGCGGACCCAGAGCCCGGCAGAGGCCCGCCCGGTCACCTCAAGACCAAGGTCAGCCAGCTCGTCCGCCAGCAGCTCAATCAGGCCCCAGGAGGCGGTTACATAAAAATCATTCGTCTTCAATCCAATGTTTCCTCGGGTTGATGCCCGCCACAGAGGGGTTATTGGCCGAGCCAATCATAACCCCGGGCATGATTGGTTTTTCGTGGGTATACACTACCCGGATTTTGCGCTTTACTGAATATGACGCGTCAATGACACCGCCTGTGGAAAGCAGGCGGGAAGGGCCCTGACTGGATCGATCCATCCGCCAACGCCCCTGAGCGGATCACCGTCGGATTCACGCTGCCGACGGACTGTGAAGGGTGGTGGAGCCGTGCGCACGCTCATGACCGACGGATCAACATGAGGTACAGAGCATGAAAAAACACAAGCGAGACATGTCAGTTCGCGCCTACAAACGCGGTTACATGGCAGGGTTATCCGGCAAGTCCAAAGAAATCTGTCCGCTGGATAAACCCGAAACCCGACAGGAATGGATGAACGGGTGGCGAGAAGGTCGGGAAGACCACTGGAGTGGACTGACACAGGGTGTCTCCTCAATACACAGGATGCCGTATCTAACAGCGTGAAGTGACCGCCGCGAGGCGGCCAGCCCTGAAAAAAACCGGAAAGCACTGAATGCCATCACCTGGTGGCTACAGCTCAAGGGGGCCACCCGCCCCCTGCCCCACATAGCAGCGTTCCATCTCTGGAAAGACCAGAAGGGGACCACCCGTCCCCACGGGCCCGCACGACGGGCCCTTTCCCCTTACTCCCTGGATAGCCCCGCAATGGACTCAAGGCACTCCGCCACAAGCTGAGGCCCCTGATAAATGAGCCCGGAATAAAGCTGCACCGCCGAGGCTCCGGCCCGGATCTTTGCCTGTGCCGCCGCGCCACTGACAATACCGCCGACCCCAATGATGGGAAAATCCGCTCCCAACTCAGCCCGCAGCTGGCGAATCACTTGCGTGGAGGGTTCCGCCAGGGGGCGACCACTCAGGCCGCCGGTTTCCTCACCAAGGGGGTCGCGCAGTACGGCGGAGTGATCCACGGTCGTGTTGGTGGCGATGACACCGTCCATTCCAACCTCCCGCAATGCCGCCGCCATGAAACCGATGGCAGCCTCGTCCATGTCCGGCGCCACCTTGACCGCGATGGGCACGTAATGACCCCTGGACTCGGTCAACGCAAGCTGCTTTTCCCGGACCCTGGCCAGCAGCGAGCGCAACGCGTCGCCATGCTGAAGATCTCTGAGACCCGGCGTATTGGGCGAGGAGACGTTGATGGTCAGGTAGTCCGCCAGAGACCACATCCGCTCAATCCCCTCCAGGTAGTCATCCACCGCCGAGGCCGCCGGGGTATCCTTGTTCCGGCCCACATTCACGCCCAGAATACCACTGTAGCGGCTGGCCCGGATGTTGGTGGCCATTACCTCCAGCCCTGGATTGTTGAACCCCATACGGTTGATGATGGCCTCATGATCCGGAAGCCGGAAAAGGCGTGGCCGGGGATTACCAGGCTGAGACCTTGGCGTCACGGTGCCGATTTCCAGAAAACCAAAACCGAGTGCGCCCAGGGCGTCCATGTAACACCCCTCTTTGTCCAGGCCCGCTGCAAGCCCTACCGGGTTGGGCAGCGTCAGCCCCATCACATTAACCGGTTCTGTAGCCGGGACCGGCCACAGACGCTCAAGCAACCCGGTTCCAGCCACCAGCCGCGCCGTTTCCAGCGCAAGCGAATGGGCCGTTTCGGGAGGAAGCTGGAAGAAGAGGGGGCGCAGCGCCTGGTACATGAAATGATCACCGGGAAAGTCTATTGCCGTGGAGCCAACAGTGTACAGGAAGGGAGGCCCTGGCCGCGAAACCCGTTCTATGGCACTGCGGTGACGTTTTCATGACCTTTTCCACGAAATCTGTGGAAAACTCTGTGAACTTTTTTGTGGCAAACCGCCAGACCGCCTGCCAATGGCGGAGATCTGCAAATTGTACATTTTTTAACCAATTATTTTTCTTTTATTTTTCAGGTGCTTACAAAGATCAATACGCTAAGTCCGGCATTTGACGGCATTTTACCGAAAAAGCAGCTCATCATCGCTTCTGTGCATAAAATCAGCTCACTCCTTACCATTGAAGGATGAAAAGGTTGGCTGTAGCGTTTACACTGCGCCCTGTCCGGGTTACCCTTTGCGCGCCCGATAGAAGCAGTGCGGTTTATGAATGCATCCGAAGACACAACGCTTAACCGTCCACCGGAAAGCGAACTCCAATCCGCGCGCCGGGTAACCCTGGCAGGGCTGGTACTGGATGCCCTGCTGGGAATACTGAAAGTCATTGTTGGCTTTCTCTACAATTCCTATGCACTGATCGCCGATGGCATTCACTCCTTCTCGGACGTCGCCTCGGACATCATGGTGCTGGTGCTGTTCCGCATCTCCCGGGAAGAACCGGACGAAGACCACCCTTACGGCCATGAACGCTTTGAGACCCTGGGCGCGGTCATCCTCGGCTGCGCGCTCATCGCCCTAGCCGGTGCACTGGCGTGGGAGGCGGCCCAGCGGGTGATGAGCCCCGGGCTGGGCGTCCCCGGCTGGCCAGTACTGGTGGTGGCAGGCGCCGCGGTATTGGGCAAGGAGTGGATCTATCACTACACACTGCGGGTTGGGCGGGCCATCCGATCAGACCTGCTGGTTGCCAATGCCTGGCACAGCCGCACCGACGCTTTCTCATCCATTGTCGTCATGATCGGCGCCTCGGGGGCCATGCTTGGCTACCCCTGGCTTGACGCCCTCGCCGCCTGTGGTATTGCCGTCATCGTTGCCCGCGTTGGGTGGCATCTGGCCTGGGACAACGTCAAGGAACTGGTGGACACGGCCATGCCGGTGGAGAAACAGCGCCACCTGCGTGAGATCGCTGAGGCCACCGAAGGCGTGCGGGCCGTCAATGCCATCAAGAGCCGCCGCATGGGCTCCGATTTCCTGCTCGACATCCACCTCCAGGTGGACCCGGAAGTGAGCGTCTCAGAAGGCCACGAGATCGGCGTGCGCGCCGAACACCGCCTGCTCGAGGCGGTCCCTGAGGTGCGGGAAGTCACTTTCCACATTGACGCCGAGGACGAAGCGGTCCAGCAGAACGTCCATGCCGCCATCCTGCCCTCACGGAGCGCGGTGGCCAACGACCTGGAGCAGCGCTGGGGCGACCTGATCAACTTCCGCAACACCTGCCCACCCCGGCTCCATTACCTGTCGGATGAAGTCTCGGTGGAACTCTACCTGGAAAGCCGCACGGCCGTGAACGAAGACGCCCGCGACCAGCAGTGCCTCACCTGCCAGTTGAAGTCCCGCACCAAGGACCTCCCCTGGATCGGCGACATCCGCATCTGGTACGCCGACGAATTCCGGACCGGGCCGAACCAGAACTGAACCTCCACTCGCTCCAGAGAGCGGCGTCCCGAGACACGCAATGAAAACAAACTCGGTGTTCAGGGGAGCAGGGGATGCTCGGAGGGAAGCTCTGGAGCCATGGATGGCGGAAGAGCAGCGTACAGGGATGTATTTACAGCGTTTCCCGGAGAGCATCCCCTGCTCCCCTGAACGCCAGGCAACCCGTTAACCGTCTTGAGACGACTCAACCGTATCGGAAAGCCGCCTCCTTCAACTTGTTCGCCTCATCCCTGAGCCGAGCCGCCTTCTCAAACTCCAGATTGGAGGCCGCCTTATACATCTCGTCTTCAAGTCGGTCGATTTCCTTCATCATCTGATCCGCATCCTTGCCGTGCACATCCACGGAGTAATCCGCCGAAGACTCCGCCACCTCCGGGCTGCCCTCGCCGCGCTTACGCTGCACGTGGACCCCTTCCATGATGTCCGCCACCTTCTTGTCCAGCCCCTTGGGCGTGATGCCGTGCGCCTCATTGTAGGCCATCTGTTTCTCGCGCCGGCGCTCCGTCTCATCAATGGCCCGGCGCATTGAACCCGTCTCACGATCCGCGTACAGGATCGCCTTGCCATGGACGTTCCGGGCCGCGCGCCCCATGGTCTGGATCAGGGACCGGTCCGAGCGCAGGAAACCCTCCTTGTCCGCATCGAGGATGGCCACCAGCGATACCTCCGGCATATCAAGCCCCTCACGCAGCAGGTTGATGCCCACAAGCACATCAAATTCGCCCCGGCGCAGGTCCCGCACAATCTCCACGCGTTCCACCGTATCCACGTCCGAGTGCAGATACCGCACCCGCACATCATGCTCCACGAGGAAATCAGTGAGATCCTCCGCCATGCGCTTGGTGAGGGTGGTGACCAGTACCCGCTCGTCGGCCGCCACGCAACGCCGCACTTCCGACAGCAGATCATCCACCTGGGTCGAAGCCGGGCGCACCTCGATCTCCGGATCCACCAGCCCGGTTGGCCGCACCACCTGCTCAACAACCTGGCCAGCATGCTCCTCCTCGTACTTGGCGGGCGTCGCGGAGACAAACACCATCTGCGGCGCCATACGTTCCCACTCATCAAAGCGCATGGGCCGGTTATCCAGTGCCGATGGCAGCCGGAAACCATACTCCACCAGGGTCTCCTTGCGCGACCGGTCACCCTTGTACATCCCCCCGATCTGGGGAATCGTCACGTGGGACTCATCAATCATCAGCAGCGCATTGGGCGGCAGGTAATCGAAGAGTGTGGGCGGCGCCTCGCCGGGCTGGCGCCCCGACAGATAGCGGGAATAGTTCTCGATGCCGTTGCAGTAGCCCAGCTCCAGCATCATCTCCATGTCGTACCGCGTGCGCTCCTCCAAGCGCTGGGCTTCCAGCAGCTTGTTGTTGTCGCGCAGCTGTTTCAGGCGCTCCTCCAGCTCCTCCTTGATCGAATCCACGGCATTCAGGATTTTCTCGCGCGGCGTCACATAGTGAGTCTTCGGATAAACAGTCACACGCGGCACACGCTGGATGATCTCCCCCGTCAGGGGGTCAAACCAGGCAATGTTCTCCACCTCGTCATCAAACAGTTCAATCCGGACCGCCTGGTCCTCGGACTCGGCCGGGAAGACGTCAATCACCTCACCACGCACCCGGTAGTTGCCCCGCTGCAGCTCGGTGTCATTACGGGTGTACTGGAGCTCCGCCAGCCGACGCACAATGTCGCGCTGGTCCACCTGCTCACCACGGGTCACGTGCAGGATCATGCGCAGGTAGGACTCCGGATCGCCCAGACCATAGATGGACGACACCGTCGAAACGATGATGGCATCCGGTCGCTCCAGCAACGCCTTGGTCGCCGACAACCGCATCTGCTCAATGTGTTCGTTGACCGAGGCATCCTTCTCGATGAAGGTGTCCGAGGCCGGCACATAGGCTTCAGGCTGGTAATAATCGTAATAGGAGACGAAGTACTCCACCGCGTTGTCCGGGAAGAAGTCGCGGAACTCCCCGTAGAGCTGGGCCGCCAGGGTCTTGTTGTGGGCCATGATGATGGTCGGGCGCTGTACCTGCTCAATCACCTTCGCCATGGTGAAGGTCTTGCCCGAGCCGGTAACCCCCAGCAGCGTCTGGTGCATCAGGCCGTCATGGATACCCTCAACAAGGGCATCAATCGCCTGGGGCTGGTCCCCCGAAGGCTCAAAATCCGAGGCCACACGGAACGTCAGGTCGTCTTTCGACATAGGATTGCCGTCTCTCTGGGATCCCGGGGATCGCACATGGAAGGAATCGTCATGCTATCATGCCCATACCATTGTTCCGGCACACCGACTTTTCAACAGGAGCACCAGTTTGAGCGCGCAACTGTCCAACCGCGTCCAGCAGATCAAGCCCTCGCCCACTCTCGCCATCACCAGCAAGGCAGCCGAGCTGCGTGCGGCTGGCGAAGACGTTATTGGCCTGGGCGCCGGCGAGCCCGACTTTGATACCCCTGAGCACATCAAACAGGCCGCAGTGGATGCACTCAACGCCGGCAAGACCAAATACACTCCGGTGGACGGCACGCCAGAACTCAAGGACGCCATCATTGAGAAGTTCCGCCGGGACAACGACCTGACTTACGAGCGCAACCAGGTCCTGGTTTCCTGCGGCGGCAAGCAGAGCTTTTTCAACCTGGCGCTGGCACTGCTCAACCCCGGTGACGAAGTGATCATCCCGGCGCCCTACTGGGTCTCCTACCCGGACATGGTCAAGATCGCCGAAGGCACGCCCGTTATCCTGGAAAGCAGTGCCGAGACCGCTTTCAAGATCACGGCCGAGCAGGTCCGCAACGCGCTGACCGAACGCACGAAGCTGATCGTTCTCAACAGCCCGTCCAACCCCAGCGGCAAGGCCTACAATCAGGAAGAACTCGCCGCCATCGGCCAGGTCCTGGAGGCGCGCCCGGATGTCATGATCGCCACTGACGACATGTACGAGCACATCCTGTGGAGCGGTGACTTCGTCAATATCGTCAATGCCACACCCTCGCTGAAGGACCGTACCTTCGTCCTCAACGGCGTCTCCAAGGCCTACTCCATGACCGGCTGGCGTATCGGTTACGCTGCGGGGCCGGCTGACGTCATCGGCGCCATGAAAAAAATCCAGTCCCAGAGCACGTCCAACCCGGCCTCCATCTCCCAGGCAGCCGCCACGGCCGCCCTGAACGGGCCACAGGAGTGCGTGACGGAGATGCTGCAAGCGTTCCGGGAACGCCACGATTATGTGGTCAGCGCCCTGAATGAACTGCCGGGGGTGGAGTGCCTCCAGAGTGACGGCACCTTCTATGCCTTCCCCGGCTTCCACGGCGCCATCGACGCAATACCCGGCATCAGCAACGACCAGGCGCTCGCCGAGCACTTACTACAGGAGGCCAACGTGGCCCTGGTCCCGGGTTCCGCCTTCGGCACCCCAGGGCATATGCGCTTGAGCTTCGCTACCAGCATGGACAACCTGAAAAACGCCATTGAAAGGCTCAAAAACGTGCTCAGGGCTTGACGAAGGGGCCAAGTGCCCCTAATATACGCCTCGCTTATCCCCGATAGCTCAGTTGGTAGAGCACCTGACTGTTAATCAGGTTGTCGCTGGTTCGAGCCCAGCTCGGGGAGCCAGACATTGCAAAAAGCCGCTCCACGGAGCGGCTTTTTCTGTTTCAGGGGCACCTATGGCGCGTATCTACCTGGCTGGGCCGGATGTTTTCTTCCCGGAAGCCATCCGCAACCGCATTGAGACCACCAAAAAAGCCATCCTTGCCGAAAACGGCCTGCAAGCGCTCTCCCCCTGTGACAACGACCTGGACCTCGACAACACGGAGACCCCGGCCAAGAATATCTACAATGCCAACCAGGCCCTGATGGACCAGGCTGACGGCCTTATCGCCAACCTTACCCCCTTCCGCGGCCCCAGCGCCGACGCTGGCACCATCTTCGAACTCGGCACCATGACCGCTCAGGGCAAACCCGTTGCCGCCTACACCACCTGCGCCAGCGCCTACAACCAACGCGTCTCAGGCGGCTCAGAAACCGACACCAACGGCATGCTGGTTGAAGCATTCGGCCTGTGCGATAACCTGATGCTGGATTGTGCTATTGAATCCAGTGGTGGGGCATTTGTTTCAGGGCCACTCGAGTGGCGGAGTGATGGATTCACACCGGGGGAATCCTTCGATGAAAGGATTTTCAGGGAAGTGACAAAAGCAATCGCGCGCATGCTTGGTACTCTGAGCGAATAGCAGCGCAGTATAAGTATCAGGGTGTGGGCGTACTAAGCGGGAAGATCTGGAGCCATGGATGGCGGAAGAGCAGCCTACAGGGACGTACTCGTGGCGATTCCCGATTAGTACGCCCACATCCTGATACCCGCAGCCAATAACCAGTCTGGAGATGACCCTAATGGGCAGGAACAAAGAAGGCGGCCTCGTCTACTCCACCGAAGCAGGCGGCAAAACCTGCCCCGACTGCCGCCACCCCCTGGAGCAGTGCCAGTGCAACAACGACCCCCGCTCAACCACGAGTGACGGCACCGTCCGCATCCAGCGCGAAACCAAGGGCCGGAAGGGCAAGGGCGTCACCCTGATAACGGGGCTGAATCTCCCCGAGAAAGAACTCAAAGCCCTCGCCAAGACCCTCAAGGCCAAATGCGGTACCGGCGGCACCATCCGTGAGGGCGTTATCGAGATTCAGGGCGACCACCGGGATACCCTGCTCGCCGAACTCGAAAAACAGGGCTGGAAAGCCAAAAAGGCTGGCGGCTAGACGCCCCCCGCTCCCGCCAGTTCCCGCTCAATGGCAGTCAGCGCCGCCATCGGATCCTCGGCGCGGGTAATGGGCCGCCCGATCACAAGATCATCGCTGCCCGCGGCCACCGCCTTCGCTGGTGTCATTACCCGCTGTTGATCCCCCTGGGCCGCGGACACCGGCCGGATCCCGGGGGTTACCAGCCGGAAGTCCGCCCCCATCGAATGGCGTAATGACGGCGCCTCGCTTGCGGAACACACCACGCCGTCCAGACCGCATTCACGCGTCATGGCCGAGAGCCGCTGGGCAACCGTACCGGCATCCCCCGACCAGCCAATCTCGTGCAGCTCAGCGTCCGACAGGCTCGTCAGTACCGTCACCCCAATCAACAGCGGCCGATCCGCGCCAAATGCCTCCAGTTCCCGCACACAGGCTTCCATCATCCGGCGCCCCCCGGAGGCATGGACATTCACCATCCAAACGCCCAGCTCTGCGGCCGAGGCGACGGCCGCCGCCGCCGTATTGGGAATATCGTGAAACTTCAGGTCCAGAAAAACCTCAAAGCCCCGCCCCTGCAACGCCTGAACAAAGCCCGGGCCGAAACGGGTGAACATCTCCTTGCCCACCTTCAGCCGGCAACGCGCCGGATCAAGCTGATCCACAAGCTGGAGAGCTTCCAGCCGATCCGCAAAATCCAGCGCAACAACGATTGATGGCATCAATGACTCCGTAACTATTCACCCTCAACGCCCTGGTAGGGCTCGACGGTCTCCCAGTTTTTGCAGCTTGGGCACAACCAGTGCAGTTGCTGGCCCCCAAAACCACAGCGTGTGCATTGGTACGCCGGCCGTTTCTCGAGCAGCCGCTGCCCCACTTGGCGGACCAGATCCGGCGTTGTTCCCTGCTTGGGGTCCTCACCTTCCTCCATTTCCAGAAGGTACAGCAGCCCCCGAAGACTCGGTCGCTGTTGCAATTCGCCATGCAACAGTTCCAGTGCCTGATCCCGTGACTTGAATCGTTGCTCCTCTTCCACCAGGCACAACAACAGCGTGGTGGAAGGGTGATCCCGATAGATCCGGTACAGGCGCCGACGGAGCTTACGCCCAATCCCGACCTCTCGGGCCAGGCGCACAAGACGGCGCACCGCTTCCGGCCCGAATGCCGGATTCTGGTCAAACACCTTCAAAAGCAGTTGCTGGGCTTCACGCCAGTTGCCCCGTTCCTGCGCCAGATCCGCCAACAACAGACTGGCGCGAACGCAGCCCCCGTCATAGGACAAAGCCTGTTCCAAAAGGGGGCGGGGGTCCAGGTTGACCCCGCCCACCCCCTGACCCGAGGCCTGCTCACACAACAGATGCGCGAGCTGCTTACGGATCTCGGAAGTGTCATTGATCCCCACCAGGGTACGAGCTACTTCAACCGCTTTCTCCCAGTCCCGCTCCCGTTGATAGAGCAGCACCAACCGTTCCGCTGCCCGGGCCCCATAGGAGCGCGTCCCAAGAAGCTCATGCAGCAATGCCTCCGCACGGTCCAGAAGACCCGCCGCCAGGTAATCCAGGGCCAACTCATAGGTGACCTGAGAGGAATAACGGC
The DNA here is from genome assembly GCF_056783195.1 of Salicola sp. AFF1. Classification (NCBI taxonomy): domain Bacteria; kingdom Pseudomonadati; phylum Pseudomonadota; class Gammaproteobacteria; order Oceanospirillales; family Halomonadaceae; genus Salicola; species Salicola sp. AFF1. The sequence goes on along the minus strand of NZ_JBXAYL010000002.1, from coordinate 196,101 downwards.
CAGGTAATTCCGGCCGCGCCAGCAGGTTCTGATGAATGAGGGTTGCCCGCTCCACTTCACCCTTGTCCCGGAAATGGGCGCCGATGGACAGATGGAGGTTCACGGTTTCCCGATTGACTTCCAGCGAATCCAGAAAGGACTCAATGGCCTCGTCGGAATAGTTGGTAAACAGAAACTGAAGGCGTTCCCGAAGCTGGTCCTCATCGTCAATGGAAGCGGTTGAAGCCTCTCGGCTAAGCCGCCAGCGCCCCAGCGCCCAACCCGTACCGACCGCGACCGCCAGCAACAGCCACTGCAGGATGGTGTTCATTCAATACTCTTGACCGGATTCCGTTGCCGTCCACCTGATTGCTGCTCAGACCTGCGGAGCTGACGCTCCGCGCGACGGCGTCCTGACCGGGCCCGGAGTAAGGGTACGAGCATTGCCAGAGCCCCCAGAATGGCGCCCACCATCAGGGTCAGAACCAGCACCAGTGCAACACTGATCGGCGGTGTCCGAACCAGCAACAGATCCAGAACGACTTCCTGCCGATTGCTGAAACTGAACAGCATGGCCGCCAGCCCCAGAAGGACGGCTAACAGAATCAGAACAATACGACGTATCCTGGCCATCCGGCCCTCCCTGCCGGATCAATAGCCGGCCTTCATGCTGTCATTGACCTTTTCCCGCAGCTCCTTACCCGGCTTGAAGTGGGGCACGTACTTTTCGGGCAGATTCACGGACTCACCGGTCTTGGGGTTACGACCGACACGAGGTGCCCGATAGTGGAGGGAAAAACTCCCAAAACCACGGATCTCGATCCGCTCCCCTTCCGCAAGGGCCTGGGACATGTGATCAATGATCGTCTTGACCGCCAGCTCCACGTCCTTGCCGGAAAGCTGGGACTGTTTCGAGGCGATTACTTCTACCAATTCGGATTTTGTCATGGTCCTGTCCTTCCTCACAGGTTCTGCAACGCCATAAGTTTAGCGAACCTGATGAAAAAGACAAAAAAAACGGGCTGTTACAGCCCGTTTTTTTTAATGCTAAGCGCCAGATCCCAGCCTCAGCTGTTCTCGTTCTGCTGCATCTGCTCCTTGATCAGGTCGCCGATGGTGGTGGCGCTGCTGCTGTTGTCAGCTTTCTCGCGCACATCACGCATTGCTTCCTTATCGTCCTCAACATCCTTGGACTTGATCGACAGATTGATCACACGGTTCTTGCGATCAACGCTGATGATCTTGGCTTCCACCTCATCGCCTTCCTGAAGCACATTGCGTGCATCCTCAACCTTGTCCCGGCTGATCTCGGAGGCCTTGAGCGTGGCTTCCACTTCTTCACTCAGCGTCACGGTCGCGCCCTTGGCATCCACACTGCTTACGGTGCCAGTCACGATGCTGCCACGGTCATTAACCTGGGTGAACTCGGCAAAGGGATCACTCTCGAGCTGCTTGATGCCCAGCGAGATCCGTTCACGTTCCGGGTCCACTGACAGGATGACAGTCTCAACCTCATCACCCTTCTTGTACTTGCGGACCGCTTCCTCACCGGTTTCGTTCCAGCTGATGTCGGACAGGTGCACGAGACCGTCGATACCACCCTCAAGACCGATGAAGATACCGAAGTCGGTGATCGACTTGATCTTGCCGCTAATCCGGTCGCCCTTGTTGTAGTTCTGGGAGAACTCTTCCCAGGGGTTGGGCTGGCACTGCTTGATACCCAGTGAAATACGACGACGCTCTTCGTCGATATCGAGGATCATCACCTCGATCTCGTCGCCCACATCCACAACCTTGGACGGATGGATATTCTTGTTGGTCCAGTCCATTTCGGAGACGTGAACCAGACCTTCAACACCCTCTTCCAGCTCGGCGAAGCAGCCGTAGTCGGTGAGGTTGGTAACCTTGGCCGGCACACGGGTGCCTTCCGGATAACGCCCCTTGATGTTGATCCAGGGATCCTCGCCCAGCTGCTTCAGGCCGAGGGAGACACGGTTACGCTCACGATCGAACTTAAGAACCTTGACGTTGATCTCATCGCCAACGTTCACGATTTCGCTCGGATGCTTGATGCGCTTCCATGCCATGTCGGTGATGTGGAGCAGACCGTCAACACCACCCAGATCCACAAAGGCACCGTAGTCGGTCAGGTTCTTGACGATGCCCTTGATTTCCATGCCCTCGGTCAGCGTCTCGAGCAGCTGCTCACGCTCGGCGCTGTTCTCGGCTTCCAGAACGGCGCGACGGGAGACCACCACGTTATTGCGCTTGGCATCGAGCTTGATGACCTTGAAGTCCAGCTCTTTGTTCTCAAGGTGCGTGGTGTCGCGCACCGGGCGGACGTCGACCAGCGAACCCGGCAGGAAGGCACGGATTCCCTTGAGGTCGACGGTGAAACCGCCCTTGACCTTGCCATTGATCACACCCTTGACCGCTTCTTCCGCCTCAAAGGCTTTCTCCAGCTCTTTCCAGGCTTCAGCGCGCTTCGCTTTCTCGCGCGACAGGCGGGTTGCCCCGAAGCCGTCTTCCACGGCATCCAGCGCCACGTCAACCTCATCGCCCGGCGCGATTTCCAGTTCCCCGTTCTCATTATAGAACTGGGATACCGGGATGATGCCCTCAGACTTCAGACCGGCGTTGACGGTGACCCAGTCATTGTCAACGTCCACAACCGTGGCCTTGACAATCGACCCCGGCTGCATATCAATGTCTTTCAGGCTCTCTTCAAAAAGTTCCGCAAAGCTTTCGCTCATTGTGTGTCCTATGTGATCAATACCAAGCTCCCCGCGAGCCAGCCCTCCCGGGTCCATTCATCATAAACCGGCACACCGCCATGCTGGTTCCCACACGGTCTGCCGGCACTGTCCCAATAACAAAAAGGCGCTGTCAGGCACGCCCCATCAGGGCCAGGACCTGGTCCAGCACCTCGTCAATGGATAACCCCGTTGTATCCACAACCCGCGCGTCATGCGCCGGTTTCAGCGGCGCGGCGGAACGGTTCATATCCCGGTCATCACGCGCCTGAATCTCTTTTACAAGGTCCGTGAGTTTAACATCCTCCCCCTGGGCCAGCAACTGCTCATGGCGACGCCGGGCACGCTCCTCGACGGAGGCGGTCAGGAAGATCTTGTGGCTCGCATCCGGGAACACCACCGTCCCCATGTCCCGACCATCCGCCACCAATCCCGGCGGCTGACAGAAATCCCGCTGGCGCTGGAGCAGCGCTTCACGCACCGCCGGGGTGGCCGCTACCCGCGAGGCACGGTCGCCACATTCCTCGGTACGGATGGCACCGGTTACATCTTCACCGTCAAGAATGACTCGGGCCGACTCATCACCGGGCATGGGCTCAAAGCGCACATCCAGCCCCTCGGCGATCGCCGCCAGGGCGGCCTCATCGCCGAAATCCGCAGTCTGCTTCATGGCGGCCAGCGCTGTCAGGCGGTACAGAGCACCGCTATCCAACAGGTGCCACCCCAGATGCCGTGCCAAGCGCTGGGTAATGGTGCCTTTGCCCGCACCGCCCGGACCGTCCACGGTCACCACCGGGGCCTGTTCGCAAGCCGTCATTGCCTCTCCTCGGACGATTCAACATTGAGACCAACCTGATTGGCCAGGGCCACAAACCCCGGAAAGGAAGTGGCGACGTTCGCGCAATCATCAATGGTGATGGGACCGGACGCCCGCAGAGCCGCCACCGTGAAGGCCATGGCGATACGGTGGTCGCCGTGGCTGTTGATCCGGCCACCGTCATAGGCACCGCCCTGGATCAGGATCCCGTCCTCCCGGACCTCGCTGACAACGCCCAGGGCATCCAGCCCGTCCGCCATGACCTGGATCCGGTCGCTTTCCTTAACCCGAAGCTCAGCGGCACCGGTCAACTCGGTACTGCCCTCGGCGTTGGCCGCAGCAATGAAGATCGCGGGAAATTCATCAATGGCCAGAGGCACCTGGTCCTCCGGAATACGGATGCCCTGGAGCGGCGCATGCCGCACCCGCAGGTCCGCTACCGGCTCACCACCGGCCTCGCGCTCATTGTGCAGTTCAATGGACGCGCCCATGGCCCGCAGGATATTGAGCACGCCGATACGGGTCGGATTCACGCCCACGTGGCGCAACCACAGATCGGCCCCCGGCGTAATCGCGGCCGCCACAATAAAAAAGGCCGCCGAGGAAACATCCGCCGGCACATCAATGGCGCAGGCGCTCAAGTGGCCACCGCCGGCGAGCCGCGCGACAGCTCCTTGCTGGGTGACGGAATAGCCGAATCCCTGGAGCATGCGCTCGGTATGGTCGCGGGTCGGTGCGGGCTCCGTTACCGCCGTTTCACCCTCCGCATAGAGACCGGCCAGGAGCAGACATGACTTGACCTGCGCACTGGCCACAGGCAGCTGATACTGGATGCCCGTCAGTCGCTGGCCGCCAGCAATATGAAGCGGCGGGCGACCACCCTCGGCGGTCTCAATCCGGGCGCCCATCAGCCGCAACGGATCCGCCACCCTTGCCATGGGCCGGCGGGTCAGGCTGGCATCACCTGTCAGCTCTGTATCAAAACGCTGCCCTGCCAGAAGCCCCGCGAAAAGCCGCATGGCGGTACCGGAATTGCCCACGTAGAGCGCACCATGCGGCGGCTGGAGCCCGTCCAGGCCCACGCCGTGGATGCGCACAAAGCCACTATCCGGCCCCTCTATGGTCACGCCCATATCACGGAAGGCCTGGAGCGTGGCGAGGCTGTCCTCGCCCTCAAGAAACCCGGAGACATCCGTTACGCCCTCGGCAAGCGCCCCCAGCATGATGGCTCGATGGGACATGGATTTATCCCCGGGCACCCGGATGTCGCCCTGGACAGTGCCTCCGGGCCGGGCGGTATAGGTCACGGTCTGGTCGGTCATGGTGTTGAGATAGGCCTCGCCGGAAAGAATTCGGGAAAAATGCTCGCGTGCCGCCTTGGCACGCGTGAATACCTGTTGCAGCCGCTGGCCGTCACCGGCTTCGATGGCGGCACCGAGCTGATCAAGATCGCCGCGGAAATGCTGCAACGCGGCCAGCACCGCCTCGCGGTTCGCCAGAAAGATATCCCGCCACATTACGGGATCACTGGCCGCAATGCGCGTGAAATCCCGAAACCCGCCAGCGGCATAACGGAAGATGTCCTGGCTGTCCTGCTCCCCGGCCAGCGTATCCACCAGCGAAAAGGCGATCAGGTGCGGCAGGTGGCTGGTGGCGGCAAGCACTTCGTCATGCCGGGCCACCGGCATGGTCAGAACCTCAGCGCCACACTGAGACCACAGTCGGCCCATTTGTTCCAGCGCCCCGGCATCGGTTTCGGGCTCTGGGGTCAGAATGACCTTGTGGTCCCGGAACAGGTCCGGGTCGGCGGCCCCCACGCCACTTTTCTCGGAACCGGCAATGGGATGACCCGGTACCAGCATTGGGGGCAACTCGCCAAAAACGCCCCGAACATCTGACACAAACCCACCCTTGACGCTCCCCACATCGGTCAGCACCGCATCCTTTGGCAGCGCATCCCGGATCTGTCCCAGGACGGCGCGGTTGGCGCGCACCGGCACGGCCAGCACAACCAGATCCGCGCCCGCTACGGCGCATGCTGCATCTGCCTCGCAGTGATCAATCAGGCCCAGCCGGTAACCTTCTTCCAGGGCCCCTGGCCGCTCATCACAACCCACTACGGTACTAACCAGATCCCGGGCTTTTGCAGCCCGCGCCAGGGATCCGCCAATCAGCCCTAGACCAATCACGACCATCCGCTGGAACAGTGGGGCGCCACCGGCCATCAACCAAGCACCTTTGCCAGCGCCTCCAGACAGCGCTGATTCTCATGCTCAAGCCCAACGGAAACACGCAGGTGCCGGGGCATCCCATAGGCGCCAACAGGACGCACAATGACGCCTTCACGCAGCAGCGCCTCGTTCACCTCACTGGCATCCCGGCCGGTATCAAGAGCAATAAAGTTGGCCGCCGACGGAATGTAATCCAGCCCCAATCGGTTGAAGCCGTTCGCCAGCTGCTCCAAACCGGCTCGATTCACCTCTATGGCCCGGTCAACGTAGGCCCGGTCATCCAGCACCGCCGTCGCGGCGGCCTGAGCCAGCGCATTGGCGTTGAACGGCTGGCGTACCCGGTTGATCACATCGGCGATCTCCGGGCTGGAAATGCCGTAGCCCATGCGCAGCCCGGCCAGCCCCCAGGCCTTGGAGAAGGTGCGCGACACCACCAGGTTCGGGAACTCGCCGAGCCACTGTACGCCGTCCGCATACTGCGGGCCCTGCAGGTACTCGCAGTAGGCCTCGTCCAGCACCACGATCACGTTCTCCGGCACCCGCTGCAGAAAGCGGTACACCGAATCCTTTTCAGCCACGGTACCGGTGGGATTGTTGGGGTTGGCCACGAACACGACCCGTGTCCGCTCGGTGATCGCGGCGGCCATGGCGTCCAGGTCGTGCCCCCAGTTCACCGCGGGAACCTTGACGTGATCGGCCCCGATAGCCTGGGTCACGATGGGGTAGACGGCAAAGGCGTGCTCGGAGTAGACAATCTCGGTGCCAGGTTCGGCAAACGCGCGCGCCACCAGCTCCAGTACGTCGTTGGAGCCATTACCAAAGGTCAGCATCTCCGGCGTCACGTTCAGGCGTTCCGCCAGTGTCTGGCGCAGCCTGTAGGCAGCACCATCCGGATAGCGTGTGACCTCGGGCAGTGCTGTTTCAACAGCCGCCGTGACGCGCTCGCTGGGGCCGAGCGGATTCTCGTTGCTGGCCAGCTTCACGATCCGTTCCGGATCCAACCCCAGCTCCCGGGCCAGTTCATCCACCGGCTTGCCCGGCTGGTAGGGCTGCAGACCCTGCACGCCACGCGCTGCAAGTGCCTCGTAATCACAGCTCATCACAACACTCCCATGGGGTACGACCCCAGATGCTTCAACTCCTGGCTCTGGCCCTCGACTTCGCTCAGAACCGCCTGAACAGCCGGTGCGTCCCGGTGCCCGACAAAGTCGATGTAGAACACATAGGCCCAGGTGGCGCTGGGCGAGGGGCGGGTTTCCAGACGGGTCAGATCGATGCCTTCGCGCTTGAACGGCTCCAGCAACTCATAGAGCGCCCCCGGACGATTACGCGTGGATACCAGGATGGACGTCTTGTCCTTGCCGCTGGGCGGCACCCGATCGGTGCCAATAATCAGGAAGCGGGTGGTATTGTCCGGCCGGTCCTCGATATTGCTTTGCGCCGTCTCAAGGCCGTACAGCGACGCTGCCATATCACCCGCGATGGCCGCCGCCCCTTCTTCCCGGCTGGCAAGCCGGGCCGCTTCGGCATTACTGGAGACAGTAATACGCTCGACCGCGGGCCAGTGGCTGTCCAGCCACTTGCGGCACTGGGCGAAGGACTGCTGATGCGAGTAGAGGCGCGTTATGCCGGCCTCGGTCTGGCCCGGGCGAACCAGCAGATGGTGATGGATCCGCAGCTGGACCTCACCACAGATCTTCAGCGGTGACCCCATGAACATATCCAGGGTATGGTTGATCATGCCCTCGGTGGAGTTCTCCACTGGCACCACCCCGTACTGGGCGTTACCGGATTCCACCTCGCGGAACACATCATCGATCGCCGCCAGGGGCGTGCTCAGCACCGAATGACCGAAATGCTTGAGCGCCGCGGCCTGGGTAAAGGTTCCTTCAGGCCCCAGGAAGGCGATGGTCATGGGTTTTTCCAGCGCCAGGCAGGCGGACATCACCTCCCTGAACAGGCGTGCCATCTCCTCGTCAGCGAGTGGCCCAGGATTACGCTCCTTGATCCGATCAAGTATCCGTGCTTCGCGCTCCGGACGGTAAAAGGCCACATCCTCGCCCGGATGAGCCTGCTGCTTGACCTCGGCCACATCCCGGGCGCACTCAGCCCGCTCGCTGATCAGCTTGAGCAGGTCGTCATCGATCTGGTCAATGCGCTTGCGCAACCGGGCCAGGCGCGCCTCTTCGTCGCTCATGGTCAGCCTTTTTCTTTTTCAAATTCCGCCATGTAGTCAATCAACGCCTCAATGCCGGCTTCCGGCATGGCGTTGTAGATGCTCGCGCGCATCCCTCCCACGGAGCGGTGCCCCTTGAGGTTGAGCAGGCCACGGGCCTCGGCGCCCTCAAAGAAAGCACTGTTCAGGCTGTCGTCCGCCAGCGTGAAGGGCACGTTCATCAGTGACCGGTATTCCGGCTGCACCGGATTCGCGTAGAAGTCGCTCTGGTCGATAAAGCCATAGAGCCGGTTCGCCTTGCGACGATTAATCTCTGCCATGGCCTCAAGGCCGCCCTGGCGCTTGAGCCACTGGAACACCAGCCCGGCAAGGTACCAGGCATAAGTGGGCGGCGTGTTGTACATGGATTCCGCCTTATCGTGAACGGCGAAGTCCAGCATCGCCGGCGTGCCTTCACGGGCATTGCCGATGAGGTCCCGGCGAACGATCACGATGGTCAGCCCGGCAGGGCCAATGTTTTTCTGGGCCCCGGCGTAGATCATGCCAAAACGGCTCACGTCCACCGGTTCGGAGAGGATGGCCGAGGACCAGTCCGCCACCACGGGCACGTTGCCGGCTTCCGGAAAACGGTTATAGGCCAGCCCGCCAATGGTTTCGTTGGGCGTGATGTGCAGATAGCGCGCCTCAGGGCGCGTCTGCCACTGGGCCGGATCCGGCACATGGGTATAGCCGTCGGCTTCGGAGGAGGCCACTTCCCTGGCGTCCGCCAGCCGGCCCGCCTCGGCAATGGCCTTGCGCGACCAGACGCCGGTATTGACGTAATCCACGGGCTCATTGGGCCCCGCCAGGTTCAAAGGCACCCCCGCAAATTGGCTGCTCGCACCTCCCTGGAGGAATAGCACGGCATAGTCATCCGGGATCCCCATCAGATCGCGCAGGTCCTGTTCGGCCTGTTTGGCGATGCTGACAAAGGCATCCCCGCGGTGGCTCATCTCCATGACCGACAGGCCCTTGCCCTGCCAGTCCAGCATTTCGTCGCGCGCCTGTTCCAGTACAGCCTCCGGCAGAGCCGCCGGGCCGGCGCAGAAGTTATAGGCTCGTGTCATGGATCAGTCCTGTTCCCCGTTTTCGTCGTCATCGTCACTGCTGTCCTCGATCCGCTGGATGCCCACAAGGCGCTCGTCGTCACCGGTCATCCGGATCAGACGTACCCCCTGGGTATTGCGTCCACTGATCGAGACATCCTCGATACCGGTACGCACGAGCGTACCCTGGTTGGTAATCAGCATGATCTCGTTGCCTTCGAACACCTGCAGTGCACAGACCAGCTCACCGTTGCGCTCGGAGCGCTGCATGGCAATCACGCCCTGGCTGCCACGGCTGTAGGCCGGGAATTCGTCGACCCGGGTGCGCTTGCCATAACCGTGTTCACTGGCCGTGAGAATGTAGCCTTCGGGATCCGGCTGGATCAGGGAAACCACGTGCTCGCCCTCTTTCAGCCGGATACCGCGGACACCGCGCGCCGCACGGCCCATCGAGCGCACCTGATCCTCGGTGAAGCGTACCGCCTTACCGGAAGTGGCCATCAGCATGATCTCGGTATTGCCCTCGGTGATGACAGCGCCGATCAGGTGGTCGCCCTCGTCCAGGTTGGTGGCGATCAGACCGGAGCTGCGCGGGCGCGAGAAGTTCTCAAGCGGCGTCTTCTTGACCGTACCGTTGGCGGTGGCCATGAACACGTAATGGCCCTCGGTGTACTCGCGCACCGGCAGGAAGGTGGAGATCCGTTCATCCTCATCCAGCGGCAGGATATTGACCATAGGCCGGCCGCGGGAGTTGCGGCTGCCCTGCGGGATCTCGAACACGCGCAGCCAATAGACCTTGCCCTTGTCCGTAAAGCACAGGATGGTGTCGTGGGAGTTGGCCACCAGCAGCGTCTCGATGAAGTCCTCATCCTTCATGCTGGTGGCGGACTTGCCACGGCCACCCCGGCGCTGAGCCCGGTAGTCCTCCAGCGGCTGCGTCTTGGCGTAGCCGTTGTGGGAGATGGTGACCACCAGATCCTCTTCGTCAATCAGGTCCGCGGTGGTCAGGTCCTGGCGCGAGCTCACGATCTCGGTACGGCGTTTGTCCCCGTACTCGTCGCGGATCTTTTCCAGCTCCTCGCGGATGACCTGCATCAGGCGATCCGGGTTGCTCAGGATCTCGATCAGCTCCTCGATCCGGGCGAGGATCTCCTTGTATTCACTGAACAGCTTTTCCGTTTCAAGTCCGGTCAGGCGGTGCAGGCGGAGGTCCAGTATGGCCTGCGCCTGTTCCGGTGACAGATGATACCGACCATCCCGCAAGCCATAACCCTCAGGCAGGTCATCCGGACGACAGGCATCAGCGCCAGCGCGCTCAAGCATATCGTTGACCTGCCCCGGCTGCCAGCCCTGAGCCAACAGCTTCTCCTTCGCCTCGGCGGAGCCCGGCGAGGCTTTGATCAGCTCGATCACCTCGTCGATGTTGGCCAACGCCACCGAGAGCCCTTCCAGCACGTGGCCACGCTCGCGCGCCTTGCGCAGCTCATAGATGGTGCGGCGTGTAACCACCTCGCGGCGGTGCAGCAGGAAGCGCTCCAGCATCTGCTTGAGGTTCAGGGTCTGGGGTTCACCGTCGACCAGCGCCACGCAGTTGATGCCGAAGACGTTCTCGAGCTGGGTGTTCTTGAAAAGATTGTTGACGATCACCTCGGGGTTCTCGCCCTTGCGCACCTCAATGACGATGCGGATGCCTTCCTTGCTGGACTCATCCCGCAGCTCACTGATGCCTTCAAGACGCTTTTCCTTGACCAGCTCGGCAATCTTTTCAATGAGCCGCGCCTTGTTCACCTGATAGGGCAGCTCATTGAAGACGATGGCATCCTTGCCCGTTTTCTTATCGTGCTCGATTTCGTGCCGGGCACGCACATAGATCCGGCCCCTGCCGGTCCGGTAGGCCTGAACGATGCCGGCGCGACCGCTGATCAACCCCTCGGTGGGGAAGTCCGGCCCCGGCACGTATTCCATCAGGTCATCCACGGTCAACGAGTCATCATCGACCAGTGCCAGGCAGGCGTCGACCACCTCCCGCAGGTTATGCGGGGGGATGTTCGTGGCCATGCCCACCGCAATACCTGAAGAGCCGTTGACCAGGAGGTTGGGAACCCGCGTTGGCAGTACTTCAGGAATCTGTTCGGTACCGTCATAGTTGGGCACGTAATCGACGGTTTCTTTATCCAGGTCCGCCAGCAGCTCATGGGCGAGCTTGCGCATGCGCACCTCGGTGTAACGCATGGCCGCCGCGTTATCACCATCAATGGAACCGAAGTTACCCTGGCCATCCACCAGCGTGTAGCGAAGGGAGAAGGGCTGGGCCATGCGCACGATGGTGTCGTACACGGCGGCGTCACCGTGCGGGTGGTATTTACCAATGACATCACCGACCACGCGGGCGGACTTCTTGTAGGCCTTGTTCCAGTCATTGCCGAGTTCGTCCATGGCATAGAGCACCCGGCGATGCACCGGCTTGAGCCCGTCCCGAACGTCCGGAAGCGCACGCCCCACGATCACGCTCATGGCGTAATCCAGGTAGGACTGCTTGAGTTCTTCTTCGATATTAACCGGCAGGATTTCTCTGGCTAGCTCTCCCATCGGGACGTCATCCTTCCTGTATTCTGGCGGTGGTCTGCGGCGTGCTGCCCGGGCACGCCAAAGCCGCCTATACTACCACAGAAAGCATGACACCGTGGAATCAGGGCGCCTTGCGCGCCCTGCCAGGGATGTCCGGCACCGGGGCCGGAACGGATGGAGGTCAGCCGCCGTACAACTCGTCCGTGCGCGCCGCCATAATGAAGTCATTGCGGTGCAACCCGCCAATCTTGTGGGTCCACCAGGTCACGGTCACCTTGCCGTATTCGGTGGTGATCATGGGGTGATGATCCACCTCGTCAGCCATCTCGCCCACCTTGTTGGTGAACGCCAGGGCCTCGGCAAAGTTTTTCAGCTTGAAGGTCCGCTCCAGCTGTTCTTCGCCATTGCGAGTCACATAGGACCACTCAGGCACCTCCGCACCCAGCTCCTGTTTCTCCACTTCGCTCGCCAGGGGCGAATCCTTACTGCAAGCCTCACAGGCCTGTTTCGTAAGCTCACTCATGCTGCTCCCTCCTTACTTACTTTCGGGTGTGTTCAACATCCCATCATCACGCGCCACCCACGCCCCGTAAACCCGCTATTAAAAGCGGGAACCAGCGCTCCGACAACCGTGACCTGTCCGCCCAATTAACATCCTGTCAACCTCGACAAACCCCTTGTGCCGGGCTACCTTTCCCCTCAGGCAGCGTAAACTCCGCCATCACACCGGCTTAGCGCCGGGTGAACGGGCGCAGCACCGAATTGCGACAAGACAATAAAAGGAAGGAAGGTCCTACCTATGTACAAAAAAACATTACTGAGCCTTGCCGTCGCCTCCACGATCGGCCTCTCGGGGTGTTTCTCCGATGGCGGCAACCCCAATGCGGGAGCGAGCACGTCGCCAAAACCGTCGGAGCAGGGCACGTTCCCGGTCTTCAATCCGGTAACCCAGCAGCTCCCCGTTCCCAATGACATCAACTTCGCGGGGACCGAAGACGGCACGGCTACCACGGAGGCATTCACCTGGCTTGACGGCGCGTCCACGCTTGCCCAGATCGACATCAAGCTCTCAGGCACAATCGATCCGGCCTCCCTCAACGCCACCCCCTTTGTGCCGAACCCGCAAAACACCTCGCAGCCGATCCCGAACCCCCAGCAGAACGTATTCCTGCTGGAGCTGGACTTCCCGGGCAATGACCCGCTAGCGAATGATGGCAGCCATTACCGGGACCTGATTGATGGGCTGGTGGAATCAGGCGCCATTCAGGATCCCGGCCTGGACACGGTCCCCGGGGAGGTGCCCACCTTTGACTATGGCTTGAAGTACGCCAACTTCGCCGGTGGCGGCGGAACAACCGCGGATGACATCTTTTCCCTGAACCAGGAGTTCAGGGCGGAAGTGATCGAACTGGACGGGGGCGATGACAATGTGCTCCGCATCACCCCCCTGAAACCCCTGGATCCCAAGAAGAAGTACCTGGTTGTGGTTACGGATGAAGTTCAAACCACTGACGGAACCATTAATGCTTCTCCCGCCTATCAGCGCCTTGAAAAAGCGGCACGCAACGGGGAATCACTGGATAACCCCAGCCTTGATGCCGTCGCGGAAACCATTGTGGGCTGGGAGCAGCTGGCCACGGGTTATTTCAGCAACCTGACGAATACCGCACGCCAGGAGCCCCTTACCGAAGACAATATCGCACTGGCCTATACCTTCAGTACGGGTGGTACGACGGATGTGCTTGAGGCGGCTGCATCGCCCGCCCAGTTCTTCCACGAAAATGCCATTGTGCAAACCAGGCAGAAGGCCATTGCCAAGTATCTGGCACAGAATGCAGCCGACTTCGCCCAGATGGGGCCAAGCCAGCAATATGGAACCCTGGAAACGGTTGCTGATAACGCCGTCGAGGCCGAAAACAATGACGGTGTAACGCTGAAACAGACCGCTGCGGGAACTGCTTCCCAGCTGGCGAACAACGGCGCGGATTTCAGCAATCCCCAGCCAAGATCGATCAACCTGTTCCAGAACACCCGGCTTCCCGCCTCCCAGCTCGGCCTGCCCAATACGGACGAGACGCTGGTACAGGCCTCCATCGAACTCCCTTACTACCTGCAAACGCCCACGGACGCTGACCCATCGAACCTCAATGTGCCCTGGCAGGCCTCTGAAACCGTGGGCGGACTGATTGATGCCGCTCAGGGCAACGAGGATGGCACCACACCGCCCTCCGGTCAGGTGACGTACCGCTTCCCATTCGCAGGAAAGACGGAAACCGTCAGCGTGCCCCTGCTGATCTCGGCGCCGGATCCCGCCAACTGCAGCGCCCCCTATGACGTGGTGGTGTATCAACACGGTATCTTTGGCAACCGGGCGCACAGTGCACCACTTGGCAACCAGCTGGCCGAAAACTGCCTGGTAACCGTGGCGATGGACCTGCCTCTCCATGGCATTGGCGCCAAGACCGCCCAGGGTGACCTCAACCCATTCCTGCCTCTCAACGTCGACGTAACGCTGCAGGACGGCGAGTATGTGGACAGCCCTCTTTCGGACCAGGTCAGTGAGCGCCACTTTGGATGGGCGCAAAAGAATGGCTCCCCCACGCCAATGCAGTACAGCACCGATTCCGAGCAGGCGGTTGGTTACGGCGGCCAGTTCTTCCTTAACCTCAAGAACCCGGCGGTTGCCAGGGACAACAACCGTCAGGCCATCATTGACCTGCTGAACCTGAACGCCAGCCTGAGCAACCTGGACAGCAAAGACCTCGACGGCAATGGCGGTGGCACGGACTTTGGTAACGGCAACTCCGATGTCTACTTTGTCGGCCATTCTCTTGGCGGCATTCTTGGCGGCTCATACCTCGCTTTGACCAACTCCCGGGACGCCGCACAGGACCCCGTCATCGGGAACAGCAACATCACGCCGTTCACCTCGGCTGCGCTGGTTACCCCGGGCGGCGGCATCGCCAAACTCCTTGAGAACTCGCGCTCCATCAGCCCAACGGTACTCCAGGGACTGGCCCCGACCGGCCGTACCCAGGGATCGCTGGCACTGGAGCGTTTCATGCGGATTGCCCAGGCTTCCATGGACAGCGTGGACCCGCTGAATTTTGCCCCCATGCTGTCGGATGCCATCGGAAGCAACGCTGGCGATCTGCAGGCCCTTTATATCAATGAAGTCTATGGCGATGGCAGTACCCGCACCACACAGGACGGCACCATACCGGTAGCCGCGGATACCTGTTATGGCGGCGACTACACAGCACCACTGGGTCAGGCTTTGCCAGCGCCTCTGGCTGGAACTGAACCATTGATCCAGGCCATTGGTGCGGACGCGATCACCAGCACCGGCTCCATTGAGGGCAGCGCTGGCGTGGTCCGTTTCAATACCGGGAGCCACTCAACCATCGTGACAGGCGAGCCAACGTCCGTACTGACGGAGATCAGCACCAACATTGTCTCCCTGTTCACAACTCCCAATGAAACCGTCAGCCTTGCCGGGACCGCAACTGTCCGTGGCAGCGGCCTGTCTGCCACCTGCCAGTCGTCCCAGTAACCAGAAAGGGACCCGAAAGCCCCGGTAACGCCGGGGCTTTCCGGTTTAGACACACGCCATGCCAACGCCACCCAACCATCCCCCTTGCTCTCCCCCAGAACAGCCCCCACAGTGAATGAATAACAGCGTTCATCCACTCATCCATCCGCAGAAAGGAGACGCTCCATGAACAACCCCCACTTCACCATGCCCAAGGTTCGCATCGTCGTCGCCGACGCCAGCCGTGCACGCCTTTTCAGCACGGATTCGCCCATGGGGGAACTCAGCGAAGTGGATACCCTCGTCAACCCCGAAGCCCGACTGCATGACGGCGACCTGACCACGGATCGCCCCGGCCGCCAGGCGGATTCAATGAACGGGGCCCGAAGTGCCATGGAAGAAGGCAGCGAACCCAAAGAAGTGGAGGCTCAGAAGTTCGCCAAACAGCTGGCGGAAACGTTGGAAACCAGCCGCAACCAAGGGGAGATTGAGAAACTCTACGTAGCCGCCCCACCGAAATTCCTGGGAGAGCTGCGCAAGCATATGAAGCCGGAACTCAAGGCGATTGTCGCGGAAGAGGTCAGCAAGGACCTGTCACAGATGGACGTCCAGGAGATGCGCAGGCACCTCCCGGAACGCATCAAGTAGGAAGGGATTACAGAGAACGCCCCTTGGAGGCGGCAATACGCAGGCGGAGGGCATTCAGCTTGATGAAGCCTTCCGCATCTTTCTGGTCATAAGCGCCCTCGTCCTCCTCAAAGGTGGCGACCTTTTCATCAAAGAGTGACTCGTCTGAGCGGCGGCCCAGCACTTCCACATTGCCCTTGTAGAGCTTGAGGCGCACGTCGCCGTTGACGTGGCCCTGGGTCTCGTCGATGAGGGCCTGCATGGCGCGGCGCTCAGGGGCCCACCAGTAGCCGTTATAGACCACTTCCGCGTAACGCGGCATGATACTGTCCTTCAGGTGAGCCACTTCCCGGTCCAGCGTGATCGACTCGATGGCACGGTGCGCCTTGAGCATCACCGTGCCCCCCGGTGTCTCGTAGCAGCCGCGGGACTTCATCCCCACATAGCGGTTTTCAACAATGTCGAGTCGCCCGATACCGTTCTCACCGGCCACCCTGTTGAGATGGGAAAGCACCTCGTGGGGTTTCATGGACTCACCATTGATCGCCACGATATCGCCCTTGTGGTAGGTCAGGTCCAGGATGGTCGGCTCGTCCGGGGCCTGCTCCGGCGACACGCTCCAGCGCCACATAGCCTCCTCGGCCTGAGCCCATGGATCCTCAAGCACCTCGCCCTCATAGGAAATGTGCAGTAGATTGGCGTCCATCGAGTAAGGCGATTTGCCCTGCTGTTTCTCCACCGGGATTCCGTGGTCCTCGCAGTAGCTGAGCAGCTTCTGGCGGGAATTGAGATCCCACTCACGCCAGGGCGCGATAACCTTGATCCCCGGCTTGAGCGCATAGGCGCCAAGCTCGAAGCGCACCTGGTCATTACCCTTGCCGGTGGCGCCGTGGGCAATGGCGTCAGCGCCCGTCTCATTGGCGATTTCCACCAGCCGCCGGGCGATCAACGGCCGTGCAATGGACGTGCCCAGCAGGTATTCCCCCTCATACACCGTATTGGCGCGGAACATCGGGAACACATAATCCCGCGCGAATTCCTCGCGCAGATCCTCTATGTAGATTTCCTTCACGCCCAGGCCCTTGGCCTTGTCACGCGCGGGCTCCACTTCCTCGCCCTGGCCGATATCGGCGGTGAAGGTCACCACCTCACAGTCGTAGGTTTCCTGGAGCCATTTGACGATGACGGAGGTATCGAGCCCCCCGGAGTAGGCCAGAACGACCTTGTTGATGTCTGACATCGCTGTTTCGCCTTATCCGGAATTCATGAACGCCGGGTACCCACAGTACCCGGGCCTGCTGATCAGTGGCGGGTATTTTACGGCAAGGGCGGGGTCCGGAGCCAATCCGGGTTCAGTCGACGATCACCGGGTCACGACGTTGAGCCTGGGTCACCACCGGCTCAGCATCGCCGTCATCGTTCTCCCGCTCCAGCCGGACCGTGGCCCGCCGGTGCCTTGGGCCGGGGGTTGGTACGCCTGCAACAGGGTAGCGAGCACCGTGGAAGCGCGTGACCAACTGCTCTTCCGGGATCCCCTGCTCCTGAAGATAACCGGCCACCGTGTTAGCGCGCGCCTTGGACAGCTCACGGTTGCGCAGCGGCGTGCCTATGCTGTCCGTGTGGCCGTCCACATAGATCTTCGTTACGCGATCATCCGCCTTGGCGTACAGCGCCACGTCATCGAGACGGTCCCTGGCATCCTCACTGAGCTCGGACCGGTCCAGATCAAACAGAACCACAGTACGCTGGACCTGATCGTAGTTCACCGGAAGCAGCTGACTCTGGCAGCGACGGAAGGATTCATGGGGACTGCCATAGTTGATGTAGTTGAGCCGCACCCGTACCGGCCGGTCACTCTGGCGCGCCCGGCGGGTAAAAGTGGGCATACGGCCTTCCTGCAGACTGGCAAGCATCCGTTCACTGGTTCCGGAGGACAGCTCCACTGGCCGGTCACGGTCATTGCTGACCCGAACGTATCCCAGGTCATCCACAGGTTTACCCGCCTTCCAGGCGGGCTGCTCGATCACCAACGCGGCCTCCCCGGCGCGCATGGAACTGCGGACCGGCTGCAGAAAGAACCGGAGCGACTCCCCGGCCCGATGGTAAAAGACAGCCTCACCATAGCCGGGCACCGGATGCGTCAACGTGCACTCAAAGATGGAATCCGAAAGGATCCAGCGGCTGTTTTCTATACCCGCGGAAAAGGTGGTACCGATGGCGCTCAACGGCAACCAGGCGATAACCACTACCGCAGCGATCCAATAACGTGGGTTCATGACGAACGGAACCATTGTTGTGACGCCTCAATCCCGGGTATCGGCAGACGCCGCCGGAACTTGAGGCCCGGATCATCTGGTACAATCCCGATCATGACTGATACCTTGACCCTGACCCAACCCGATGACTGGCACCTGCACGTTCGCGATGGCGAGTTGCTACAGCAGGTGGTTCCCGACTCGGCTCGGCGCTTTGGCCGTGCCATCATCATGCCCAACCTGACCCCGCCGGTGACCACCGCGGCTCAGGCAATGGATTACCGTGAGCGGATCCGGGCCGCCCTCCCCGAAGGCAGCGGATTCGAGCCTCTCATGACCCTCTATCTCACGGACAATACCACGCCCGAGATCATTCGTGAGGCCGCGCGTTCGGGCATAGTGGCGTGCAAGCTTTACCCGGCGGGAGCCACCACCAACTCGGACTCCGGCGTCACCGATATCCGCCATATTGAGCCCGCGCTGGAAACCATGGCCGAAGAAGGCCTACTGCTGCTCACCCACGGTGAGGTGACACGGGCCGACGTGGACATCTTTGACCGGGAAAAGGTATTCATCGACGAGGTGCTGGCACCGCTGGTTGAGCGCCTGCCCCAGCTGCGGGTTGTCATGGAACACATCACCACCGCGGACGCGGCGCAATTCGTAACCTCACGGGAGCGCAACCTGGGGGCCACCATCACCCCCCAGCACTTGCTGTTCAACCGCAACAACCTCCTTGTGGGCGGCATAAGACCCCATTTCTACTGCCTCCCCATCCTCAAGCGCCAGCGTCATCAGCAGGCCCTGAGGGAAGCCGCCATAAGCGGTGACCGCCGCTTCTTCCTGGGCACGGACTCCGCCCCTCACGACCGCAGCCGCAAGGAAAACAGCTGTGGTTGTGCGGGCTGTTATTCCGCTTTCGCCGCCATCGAGCTGTACGCTCAGTTCTTTGAAGAGGCTGGCGCCCTGGACCGGCTGGAAGGGTTCGCCTCCTTCCACGGCGCGGACTTCTACGGCCTGCCCCGCAACACCGGGTGCATCACCCTGCGCCGGGAGCCTCATACCATCGCGGAGGCGCTGTATGAAGACGGCCACCCCATAGTGCCGCTGAATGCCGGGAACACCCTGAACTGGCGGATTGACAGCGGGGAGAACCGGGCGTGAACAACGTGACGGCAGCCCCAACAATGATGCAGCAGCGCTTCCGGGGTTTCCTGCCGGTTGTCGTGGACGTGGAAACCGGCGGCTTCAATGCCGCGACGGATGCCCTGCTCGAAATCGCAACGGTTCTTCTGGAAATGGACAGCGAAGGCTGGCTCTATCCGGGCGAACGCATTCAGTACAACGTCCAACCCTTTGAAGGCGCCAATATCGAGAAAGATGCCCTCGCCTTCACCGGTATTGACCCTGGCAACCCACTGCGGGATGAGCGTCCGGAACTTGAGGCCATGCGCGGCACCTTACAGCCCATCCGTCAGGCCGTGCGCCGCAACCAGTGCAAACGCGCGGTCCTGGTGGGCCATAACGCCACCTTTGATCTTGGCTTCGTGAAGGCAGCCTCGGAGCGCCAGAACATCAAGCGCAATCCGTTCCACCCCTTCTCGACCTTCGATACCGCCGCCCTTTCCGGGCTGGCCCTGGGTCACACTGTATTGGCGGAATCCTGCCGTATTGCCGGCATTGACTTCGACAATAAAGAGGCCCACTCGGCACTGTATGACGCGGATAAAACAGCAGAACTGTTCTGCCTGATCGTTAATCGCTGGAAAGCTCTGGGAGGGTGGCCACCCCCGTCGCCCGGGGAGGCCTGACAAGCGTTGAGGTAACAGCGCACCCTCAGGCGGGGTGCGCCACATCACAGCAGGTTCAACCGCCGACGAACTTGATCATCACGCCCGCCGCCACGGCAGAGCCGATCACACCGGCAACGTTCGGCCCCATGGCGTGCATCAGGAGGAAGTTCTGGTGATTCTCCTCCAGGCCCACCTTGTTGGACACCCGCGCTGCCATGGGCACGGCGGAAACACCGGCCGAACCAATCAGAGGGTTGATCTTCTCCTTGGCAAACGCGTTCATGATCTTGGCCATGACCACGCCGCATACAGTACCCACGGCAAATGCCGCCATGCCCAGCGCCAGGATGCCAAGCACCTGGGCGTTCAGGAATTGCTCAGCCGCCATCTTGGAGCCAACTGACAGCCCCAGAACAATGGTCACCGCATTGATGAGGGCGTTCTGGGTCGTGTCACTCAGTCGCTCAACAACGCCACATTCCTTCATCAGGTTACCGAAGCAGAACATGCCCAGAAGGGGCGTTGCATCGGGCAGGAACATACCGGTCAGTACCAGGATGGCAACCGGGAAGATGATCTTCTCAAGCTTGCCAACTTCCCGGAGCTGACTCATCTGCAGCTGACGCTCTTCCTTATTGGTGAACGCCCTCATGATCGGTGGCTGGATCAGCGGTACCAGCGCCATGTAGGAATAGGCCGCCACGGCGATCGCCCCCAGAAGATGGGGTGCCAGGATGCTGGAGACGTAGATGGATGTGGGGCCGTCCGCGCCACCAATGATGCCCACGGCCGCCGCTTCGGTAACAGAGAAATCCATGAGCCCGGTACTGTTGAGCGCCGCCGCACCCAAAACAGTGCTGAAGATGCCGAATTGAGCGGCCGCGCCAAGCAGCATCGTCTTCGGGTTAGCCAGCAAGGGCCCGAAATCCGTCATGGCGCCTACGCCCATGAAGATGATCAGCGGCGCGACACCACTGCCAATGGCCACCTTATAGAAGGACTGGATTATCCCCGGCGAATACCCCATATCCGTCGCGACCTGCTGAGCACTGAGCATCGCCTCGGCATCAAGTCCCTTATAGGCTTCCATGAAGCTCTTGATGACATCCGGCGTCACCTTCTGCCCCATCTCGTAGCTCACATCCATCACGGACGCGAGCGCTGCCAGCACCCGAGGCACCTCGCTGTGGATCGCGTTCTCGACCGCGCTCATGGCGAGACCTGCCTCGGGCAGGTTCGACAGAATGGTGCCGAAACCGATCGGCACCAGGAGCAGGGGTTCAAACTTCTTGTTGATCGCCAGATAAAGCAGCACCAGGCCCACCACGATCATCGTGAGCGCGCCTGGCGTCAGGTTGTACAGACCACTACCGGTCCATAAAGTAATCAGATTATCCATGCCGTAAAGCCCTTTTTATCCCAGAGTCAGGAGTTCGTCGCCAACGGCCACACTGTCACCGACCTTGACGGTAACGGAGCCCACTGTACCGGAACGATCCGCTTTCACCTCGGTTTCCATCTTCATGGCCTCAAGGATGATCAGCACGTCGCCCTCGTTGACTTGTTCACCAGGACTGACATGCACCTTGAAGATGTTACCGGCCAAGGGAGCTGAAACCGGCTCGCCACCGCCGGCGGGCGCGGCAGCCGGACCGCCACCAGCCGGTGCCGGGGACTGACCACCCCCAGGGGCCTGCTGGATATTGGTGATGTCGCCGCCCTCGGCGACCTCTACGACATAGGACTGACCGTCTACCGTGACCGTATAGGTCTCGGGCTCACCCGGCGCTGCCGGACTCGCCACTTCCTCGCCCGTGGGCGCAGGCTCGAACGCCTCCGGGTTACCCCGGTTCTCCAGGAACTTCAGCCCGATCTGCGGGAAAAGGGCGTAGGTCAGTACATCATCCACTTCGTTCTCTGCGAGCGTGAAGCCCTTATCGGTCGCTTCCTGGCGGAGTGCTTCCGTCAACCGGTCCATTTCGGGCTCAATCAGGTCAGCGGGCCGGCATGTGATGGGCTCGCCCCCCTGCAGAACCTGCTCCTGAAGCTCCTTGTTGCACTCGGCAGGGGCTGCGCCGTACTCACCCTTGAGGAGCGCGGACGTTTCCTTGGAGACGGACTTGTAACGCTCCCCAGTAAGTACGTTCAGCACGGCCTGGGTCCCGACAATCTGGGATGTGGGCGTTACCAGCGGGATGTAGCCCAGATCTTCGCGAACGCGCGGGATTTCCGCCAGAAGCTCGTCCATCTTGTCGCTGGCGTTCTGCTCCCTGAGCTGGCCTTCCATGTTGGTGAGCATGCCGCCCGGTACCTGGGCCACCAGGATGCGCGAATCCACGCCACGCAACGACCCTTCAAATTTCGCGTACTTCTTGCGGACCTCACGGAAGTACTTCGCGATGTCCTCGAGCAACTCAATGTCGAGGCCGGTATCCCGGTCCGTCCCCTGCATGATGGCCGCCACCGACTCGGTCGGCGAATGGCCATAGGTCATGCTCATGGAGGAGATCGCCGTGTCCACCCGATCAACCCCGGCCTCGGCAGCCTTGACGATACTGGCGGTCGACATGCCCGTAGTGGCATGGGAATGGAACTGGATGGGAATAGACAGCTCTTTCTTGAGCCGGCTCACCAGCTCGTAACAGTCATAGGGCTTCATGAGCCCGGCCATGTCCTTGATGGCGAGCGAATCGGCGCCCATGGATTCAATCTGACTCGCCAGCTGCACCCACATATCAATGGTATGCACTGGACTGACCGTGTACGAGATCGTGCCCTGGGCATGCTTGCCGGTTGCCTTCGTCGCCTGGATGGCCGTTTCCAGGTTGCGCGGATCGTTCATCGCATCAAAGATCCGGAACACGTCCACACCGTTTTCAGCGGCACGCTCCACGAAACGGTTAACCACGTCGTCCGCGTAATGGCGGTACCCCAGCAGATTCTGGCCGCGGAGCAGCATCTGCTGGTTGGTGTTGGGCATCGCCTTCTTGAGCTCACGGATCCGCTCCCAGGGATCCTCGCCCAGATAGCGTATGCAGGAATCGAACGTGGCTCCGCCCCAGGACTCAACCGACCAGAAGCCTACCTGATCCAGCTTCTCGGCAATCGGCAACATGTCGTCCAGTCGCATGCGGGTCGCGAACAGGGACTGGTGCGCGTCACGCAGCACCAGATCCGTGATCCCCAGGGGTTGCTTGGTATCTGTCATCTTTCGGACCTTCTTTATCTCGTTTTGGTTTCCCGGCCGCGCATTAAGCGCGGCGCCTCATTGCCGACGACGAGCCCGGTGTTTGGCAATGGCTTCGGAAATGACCGCTTTGAGTTGTGGGTCTTTCATAGGATCGGCGCTGCCCTGGCCGCCGCCGTTATTGGGGCGTACTGGCTCCGGTGGCGCGATGCGACCCGCGATGCGGGACATCAATATGGTGACGAACACCAGAATGATCAGAAAGGAAAACACGAACCCCATGCCAACCAGCATCAGGTCCAATGCCCCCTGCATCACTTCATCCATGGGAAATCACCTTATCAGTTAAGGAGAATTAATGACCGCGACAGCCGCTCACAGGCCTTGCAAGTCTGTCATAATTTACAGTTTCTCGCCTTGCCGGACAACAAAAAAGGATCGCGCCGGAAAGGCGCGCGAATTTATACGCACAAACACCGACGATTGCAAGTTGATCACATCGACTCAATTGTGCCTTCACACAACCAGAAACAAGCAGAGGGCGCTTCTCGCACCCAACAAGCCCGGCTCGCCTCAATGAGCCAGGCTTTTGGGGGGGCAAACCGCGGGTCAGTAGCCGTCGGTCGTCTTGCGGACCAGGAAGGGTAAGGCTTCATATTTCCGGAAACGAGCGATCGCTTCCCGGGCAGGAAGCTGGTCCGGCGTGTCCTTGCTGACCGCGTAGGCCACCCACTCGCAATAGCTGTCACGGAACTCCACCGTCGAATACCCGTGCAACCGGGAATTGAAGAACCGGATATGGGGATTGGTCACCCTTACGGCACTCGAACTCAAAGCACCCACGAGGGCGTTGTTCACCTTGTTGTCCGGAGTCTGTTCCGGTAGCTGGTCCGCCAGCCCCGCGGAGGTAAGAGAGGGTGTCATGAATTCGGCACCACGGTGGTTATCAAAGTTCCAGAACGCCAGATCCGAGTAGTCCTTCTTGACCTGGGCAGCGATGTAGGAATGCAGATCGCCGGTCAGCACCACCAGATTATCCACACCGTTTGACTGGAACTCATTCAACAGCAGCTGCCGCTCCGCTGTGTAACCGTCCCATGCATCCACATTGAACGGCAGCTTGACATCTTCCCCGAGATCCAACCCGAGACGGCCCATGAAGGTCTGGTTCCCCAGGACATTCCAGCGCGTTGTTGACAGATGAGTACGATTGAGAAGCCACTCGCGCTGGGCATCGCCAAGCATGCTCTGATTGGGGTTACCGAAATTGTCGCAGCCGATGGGCACATACCGTTCGAGCACATCGTCTTCACCGCAGGGATGTGGAGTGCGATAGGTTCGGGTGTCCAGCATGTAGAGGTTCACGAGATCACCGAAGCGGAAATCCCGATAAATTCGACTGAACTCGAAGGGATGGGTTGCCGCTTCGTTGAACTGGATCCGGGCAGGGACGTACTCGGCCCAGGCCCTCTGGCTGTCGAGCTTGAGCTGGCGCCGGAGATCGAGGTTATTGGCGTAGGACGCATCTGTCATAAAGGGGTGATCCGGGCAACCAAGCGTATCCTGCTCGTAATCCCAGTAGGCGTCGTTGCAGGTTTCATGGTCATCCGTGGTGATGATCCAGGTATGTTGCTCCATGGCCCGCTGCAGCGAACGGTCACTGCGGTAGATCCGGTACAGGTGCCGGTAGTCCGCAAGGTCAAAGGCAACCGTGTTGCCGCTGGGAAGGATGATAAGGCGGTCTTCGAACGGCAGGTCCTGGAACCGGGGATCACCCACGCTTTCATAGATGAAATCGCCCAGGTGAAGAACAAAATCAATGCTGTCGTCATCAGCCACATGATCCAGCGCACCATAGTAACCATTGGTATAGTCCTGGCACGTCAGAACGGCGAATTTGAGGCGATCCGGCGAGGCGTGCTCCGCCGGGGCGGTGCGGCAACGCCCCGTTCGTGAGGCGGTATTGCCATAGATGAAGCGGTAGCAATACCGCTGACCGGGTGAAAGCTGACCTTCCAGATCCACCTTAACGGTGTAGTCACTGCGTTCATTGAGGTCCTCCGGCAACACTTCGCCTTCCGAGACCAATTGCTGGAATTCACCGTCAAGCGACACCTGGAAGAACAGTGACTGTCCCGCCACAACGAGATCCGGGCGTACACGGGTCCAGAGGATGACCCCGGTGGGAACAGGATCGCCAGAAGTCACTGACAGCTCAAAAACCCGCCCCTGATCCACACTCAGGTTGCTGGTATCAAGCCGCGACTCAACATAAGAGGCTCCCTGCCACTGTGTAGCGGATGCCTGGGCATTTCGGGATCCGGTCAGCAGGTAGGGGGTCAGGGTGGTTGCCGCCAGTCCCACCAGAAACTGGCGCCGGTCGAAGTCGGCCATCGCTCATTCCTCCACAAGGGGTCCATTTCCAGGTCGATGAGGAGACACCCTAGCGGCGGCGTATTAACCTTCATTTACAAAACAGCGACGCATCGAACCGAGAGGCAAGCGTTGGGTCGTTGCTTTCAGCGAAACGCTAGTCACTGAACGATCGGTTGGACGGTCAATCCGGGGGAAATGGTGCGGCTGGGAGGATTCGAACCCCCGACCCCGTGGTTCGTAGCCACGTGCTCTATCCAGCTGAGCTACAGCCGCCTTACAGGCAGGTCTTGCTATGGTTTCAAGTGTTGCTCATGCCACTTGAGAAAGCTGATGCCTTTTAAGGCATCAGCCTGGTATCTGGTGCGGCTGGGAGGATTCGAACCCCCGACCCCGTGGTTCGTAGCCACGTGCTCTATCCAGCTGAGCTACAGCCGCTAAATGGCGGAGAGGGAGGGATTCGAACCCTCGGTACGCGCAATGCGTACGGCTCCTTAGCAGGGAGCTGGTTTCAGCCACTCACCCACCTCTCCGTTGGAACGCGGCGTATACTACCATATGTGACACGTTTTCATAGGGGTTACGTGACATTTTCTGGCAGCCGCCGCTACAGGGTCCGGACTCAGTCGTTTTCCGGCTCGTCCTCATCCTGTTCTTGCTGGATGCGCTGATAGATTTCTTCCCGGTGCACCGCCACTTCTTTCGGTGCATTCACGCCAATACGCACCTGGTTCCCCTTGACACCAAGAACGGTCACGGTGACCTCATCACCAACCATGAGTGTCTCGCCGACGCGACGTGTCAGAATCAGCATTGTCCAAACTCCTTGTCTTAATTAACCGCTTTCCGGTTATACGTCCCACCTGCCCTTCCGGCTCAGTCGCGAGACGCTGCCCCGTGTCGTTTTCGTTTCGGCTTCCCAATTATTGAAGCCTACACGCGTTTTCGCCAGCTGTTTTATTATTATTCAATCTTCTTCCCGGATTTCAGCCTGCTCCAGACCGAATGCGCTGTGCAACGTACGCACCGCCAGCTCCAGGTATTTCTCGTCGATCACTACCGAGATCTTGATTTCCGAGGTGGAAATCATCTGAATGTTGATGCCTTCCGCCGACAGGGCATCAAACATACATGAGGCCACGCCCGCATGGGAGCGCATGCCTACACCCACAATGGAGACCTTGGCGATGTGCTCATCGCCCTGCACGGACTGCACATCCAGCTCACCCCCAAGGTTCTCCAGCAGTTCCAGAGACTGCCTGTAATCATTACGGTGCACAGTGAAGGTGAAGTCGGTCCGGTTATCCGACCCCACATTCTGCAGGATCATGTCCACTTCAATGCCCGCATCACTAACAGGCTTCAGCATCCGCGAGGCACAGCCGGGGATGTCCGAAACACCCACCACCGTCAGCTTGGCTTCATCGCGATTGAACGCGATGCCCGAGACCACTGGCTTTTCCATATCGTCCTCGTCGTCAAAGGTGATCAGGGTTCCGGGCCCTTCCCTGAAACTGGAAAGCACCCTAACCGGTACGTTGTACTTGCCGGCGAACTCCACCGAACGGATCTGCAGCACCTTGGAGCCCAGACTGGCCATCTCGAGCATCTCCTCGAAGGTGATGGTCTCAAGCCGCCGCGCTCCGTCCACGATCCGCGGATCCGTGGTATAAACACCATCCACATCGGTGTAGATATGGCACTCATCCGCCTTCAGCGCGGCGGCCAACGCCACCGCGGTGGTATCAGAGCCACCACGACCCAGGGTGGTGATATGCCCGTCCTCGTTCATGCCCTGGAATCCAGCCACAACCACAACACGTCCGGCGTCCAGATCCTGGCGCATATTATCTTCGTCAATATCCTGGATCCGTGCCCTCGTATGCGAGCTGTCCGTGGTGATGCGGACCTGGCCACCGGTATAGGAACGGGCGTCCACACCCCGCCTGAGCAATGCCATGCTCAGAAGCGCAATGGTTACCTGTTCGCCGGTGGACACCAGCACGTCCATCTCCCGCGGATCCGGCTCGTCCATCACCTGATGGGCCAGGTCAATCAGCCGGTTGGTTTCGCCACTCATCGCCGAAACCACGACGACCACATCATCGCCGGCTTGACGGGCAGCCTGGAGCTGGTCCGCTACCGCCTCGATCCGGTCCACGGTGCCGACGGACGTGCCGCCGAATTTCTTTACGTACAACGCCATGCGCGCGTATTCCTTGTCCGTACGGATTCAATCAATCCCGGCTCGCTATTAGCGCCGGGCGCATTATAGCCCTGTTTGCCCGGCTGTACAGATAGGGATACCCCTTAGACGGTTAGTTCCCTACGTTATCGCGGACCCAGGGTTCGACCGAGGCAATGGCATCAGCAAGGCCATCCGGGTCGCTGCCGCCACCCTGCGCCATATCAGGCCGACCTCCTCCCTTGCCGCCCACACAGGGACCGACTGTCTTCATGAGCTCACCCGCGCTGAGTTGGTCGGTAAGATCCTTTGTCACGCCCGCGACCAGCGTCACCTTGCCGTCCACCGCCGACCCCAGCAGCACAACGGCACTGCCGAGCTTGTTCTTGAGCTGGTCGGCCGTTTCCATCAGCGCCTTGCGGTCCGCACCCTGCATGTCGGCCGCAACCACCTTGATGCCACCCACGTCCACGGCATTATCAGCAAGGTCACTACCGGCGGCACTGGCCAGCTTACCCTTGAGCCGCTCTACCTCTTTCTCAAGCTGGCGGTTCTGTTCCACCAGGGTTTCCACGCGCTCCACTGCGGATTCAGGTGCGCCCTTCACAAGGGCCGCGATACGCCCCAGGCGTGCTTCCTGCTCCCGGTCGTGGGCCAGCGCTGACTCGCCGGTCAGTGCTTCAATGCGGCGAACGCCGGAGGAAATACCGGTTTCAGCGACGATGCGGAAGAGGCCGATATCGCCCGTGCGTTCCACATGGGTGCCCCCGCACAACTCAATGGAGAAACCACCAGTACCCATCGAGAGCACCCTGACGCTGTCACCGTACTTTTCGCCAAACAGGGCCATGGCTCCCATGGTCTTCGCCGTTTCCATGTCCGTCACCCGGGTTTCAACGGCGGTATTCGCACGGACCTGTTCGTTCACCATGCGCTCAATGCGCTCCAGCTCCTCGGCGCTGACCGCCTCGAAGTGGGAGAAATCAAAACGCAGCCGCTCCGCGTTAACCAGGGATCCCTTCTGGGCCACATGCTCACCGAGTACGGTGCGCAGCGCCGCGTGCAGCAGATGCGTGGCTGAGTGGTTGAGTGCCGTAGTGGCCCGCCGCTGGCCGTTAACCGCCGCATGCAGCGCCATACCCGGCTCCAGGGTCCCAGCCACGACACGACCGATGTGCAGATGATGGCCACCCTCTTTCTGGGTGTCTTCCACTTCAAAACGGCCACCAGACCAGCTCAGGACCCCAGTGTCACCCACCTGGCCACCGGATTCCCCATAGAAGGGGGTGCGGTCCAGAACCACCACGGCACGCTCACCCACACCAGCGGAGCGGCGTTCACCTTCGACCAGGACGACGCGAACCTCGCCCTCATCCTCGAAGTTACCGTGGCCGGTGAACTCGGTTTCCCCGTCCAGATTGAGCCCGGCGTTGTAGTCGATACCGAACTTGCTGGCGGCCCGAGCGCGCTCACGCTGGGCCTCCATAGCCTGCTCATAGCCCTCCATGTCCAGTGTCAGGCCACGCTCGCGGGCAATATCGTTGGTCAGGTCCACCGGAAAGCCATAGGTATCGTAGAGGGTGAACACAGTCTCCCCCGGGATCTCATGACCACTGAGCTGGGCAATATCGCTTTCCAGCAGACGCAACCCCTTCTCCAGGGTACGTGCGAACTGCTCTTCTTCCTGCTTGAGGATTTTCTCGATCTGGGGACGGGCCTTGGTCAGCTCCGGGTAGGCTTCACCCATCAGCGCATCCAGTGGCTCCACCAGTTTATGGAAGAAGGTGCCGCTGGCGCCCAGCTTGTTGCCGTGACGCGCCGCCCGGCGGATGATCCGGCGAAGCACGAAACCGCGCCCCTCATTGGAGGGCATCACCCCATCCGCGATCAAAAAGGAACAGGACCGGATGTGGTCGGCAATCACGCAGGCGGAGGCCTGGTCCGGATCCACGCCTCCCAGAACCTGGGAAACGGAGCTCAGCAGCGACTGGAAAAGGTCGATTTCATAGTTGCTGTGAACCCCCTGCAGAACCGCGGCGATGCGTTCCAGACCCATGCCGGTGTCCACGGACGGACTCGGGAGGTCGTGCATGACCCCATCGGCCGTGCGATTGAACTGCATGAAGACAATGTTCCAGATCTCGATGTAGCGATCACCGTCCTCATCATCACTACCCGGAGGACCACCAGCCACGTCGGGGCCATGATCGTAGAAAACTTCCGAGCAGGGGCCGCAGGGGCCAGTATCGCCCATGGACCAGAAGTTATCCGACTTGTAGGGCACGCCGTCTTCATCCCCGATGCGCACAATGCGCTCAGCGGGCACACCGATCGTCTCATTCCAGATCCGGTAGGCATCCTCATCAGTCTGGTACACCGTGATCCAGAGCTTTTCCGCAGGCAACCCGAGCCACTGGGGGTCCGTCAGGAAGGTCCACGCAAAGTGGATCGCCTCACGCTTGAAATAGTCGCCGAAGCTGAAGTTGCCCAGCATCTCGAAGAAGGTGTGGTGGCGCGCCGTATAGCCCACGTTCTCAAGGTCATTATGCTTGCCGCCGGCACGCACGCAACGCTGGGACGACACCGCCCGGGTATAGCCCCGGTCCTCGCGTCCCAGGAAGGCATCCTTGAACTGGTTCATCCCCGCATTGGTGAACAGCAGCGTAGGGTCGTCCGCTGGCACCAGGGAACTGCTGGGCACAATGGTATGCCCGTTCTGACGAAAATACTCCAGAAACGCACTGCGCAGCTCGGCTGTTTTCATAGCGGACTCAAACCCGTTATTCGTTAGGAGGATTGCTTTGACTCTGAAGCGGCTACTCTAACACAGCCGCAAAAACCGGGGAACGCGCTGCACGGTGACCCCATCACGCCTTCGAAAGACTGGCATCTCGCCGAACCGCCACCAAGCCGCTACAATGCCAGCCACCTGCAAGCCACAAACGCTCGCCATGATGACCAACGACCAGCCTCCGAGCCCTGACCCGCCTCCGCCAGCTCCCCTTTGGCGCCGCCTTATCGCCATGGTCTACGACAGCCTGCTGTGCCTGGCTTTGGTCTTCACGGTCACTGCGATCTACACCGGCGTGCACAAGCTCCTGATCAACGCGGGCCTGGTTGCCGATCGCTACGGCGCCATGCAGCAAGCGCAAGGCCAGATAGACTATGACCCGGTGCTGACCCTGGTGTTGCTTGCGAGCCTGTGGCTGTTCTTCGGCTTCTTCTGGCGGCGTGCGGGCCAGACTCTGGGCATGCAGACCTGGCGGCTCCGTATCGAAAACCCGGATGGCTCAAGAATAAGCTGGACCCAGGCGCTGCTGCGGGTGATTGCAGGGGCGGTCAGCTGGGCTGCCCTGGGGCTGGGATGGCTGTGGCAGTGGCTCGACCCACAGCACCGCAGCTGGACGGATCACCTGTCGCGGAGCCGTACTGTGCTGCTGCCCAAGCGCAACAGCCCGAAGTGACCGGCGTCATCCGGCCCGACGCAACAGCACCAACCCCACGCCACCAGCGATGGCGATCGGTACCAGGGTGGCCAGCATTGGGCTGAAGCCATAGACCAGACTCATAGGGCCCAGAAGGTCCTGCGTGTATTTGAACCCAAGTCCAGCCAGAAGCCCACAGAAGATCCGGAATCCCATGGTGACCGAGCGCAACGGCCCGAACACAAAGGAGATGGCCAGCAGCACCATGGTCGCGGTGCCCAGCGGCTGAAGGGTTTTCTTCCAGAACGCCAGCCAGTAGTCACTGGCATCCAGCCCCTGCTCCTGCATATAGGTGGCGTAGGTATAGAGACCGTGGATCGCCAGGCGATCCGGCCTGACCGTCAACACACTGAGCACGTCCGGCGAGAGCCCGTTCTGCCAGCGGAACGTTGCCCGCTCTTCAGTGCTGACTGACTGTTTCCGGATCGTTGAATGACGCACGTCATGCAACACCCAGTAATCGCCCTGGTAGACCCCGCGTTCCGCGTAAAGCGCTTCTTCCAGCCACTGGCCCTCACCAAAACGGAACAGGGAAACGCCATGGAGCTCACCGCTGGGCAGCACCGTATTGAAGTGCATGAAGACATCATCCTCACGATGCCAGAAACCATGGGTAGCCGCCGCTTGCCCACCATGGCGGGCAACCGCCTTGTTACTCTGGGCCGCCTGTTCCGCCGGCGGTGCCACGAAATCCCCAACCACAAGACTGATTGCCACCACTACCAGAGCTGGCTTCATGGCGGACCAGGTAATCCGGCCCAGCGAGACCCCCGCCGCCCGGATCACCACCAGCTCGGAGTTGTTGGCGAGCTGACCCAGCCCTACCAGCGCCCCCATGAAGGCGGCCAGCGGCAGAAACTCATACAGCCGCCTGGGCAGGGTGTACACCATGAAGACAAAGGCTTCCCATGCCTGATATTCATTGGCCGTGTCCTCCAGCTCGGCAATGTAAGCGAACACGAAATCCAGCGCCTGAACCACCAGCAGGACCAACAGGATGGCAGCCGCCACCACCCGCATGATGTAACCGTCAATCAGCCGCATGCATCACCTCCGAAGCCCGGCGCAGCCGTACTGACGGCCAGGCCAGCATCACCGCGCCCAGCGCGAGGAAGCCAACATGGACGCCCCACAGCCCCACCCATGAAGGCAGCTGGCCAGAGGCAATGGCATCCCGTCCCAGGATCAGGATTCCCAGATAGCCGATGAACACCAGGATCCCGGGCAGTAGGTGAAAGAAGCGGCCCTGACGGGCATTCACCCGGCTCAGAGGGATACCGAGCACCGTAACCACCAGCACCAGTAGCGGTAGCGACAGCCGCCAGTGCACCATCGCCTGATCCGCCTTTTTACCGGAATCCATGAGTGCCAGGGTTGGCTTGCCTTCCCGGGAGCTGCCGGTACTCACACCAGAGGGCGGTTCAATCCGCAGGCCGTAATCCTCAAAGGTCATGGCATCAAACTCGGCGCCCCCGGGGCGCCCTTCGAAACGGACCCCGTCGTGCAGCACCAGAAAGCGCCCCCCCTCGTCCTCGACAATCTGGGTCCCCTTGTCCGCTTTCATGAGCGTAAAGCGCCCATCCTCCTGGCCCTCAGCCATGAAAACCCCTTTCAGGGTCTGTTTGTCATCACTCAGGGCACGGGTATAGGTGACCCGGTTTGCCGAGCCCATCTCCTGGAAGCGTCCGGGCGCCAGCATTTCAAACCCCGTGCGCTGGGCCTGGTCAGCGAAGATACGATCCACCTGCTGGATGCCAGCCGGTGTCAGCCACAGACTCATGGCGCCAACCATGAGCGCCACCAGTACGCCCGGCCCCAGAGTCAGCAGAAGAACCTGGCGCTCACTGACACCGCAGGCGGTGAGTACCGTCATCTCACTCTCCTGGTGCATGCGCCCATAGGTCAGCAGAATGGCCAGAAAAAAGCTCAGGGGGAGGATCAGCTCCAGGAATTCCGGCAGCCGGTACCCCATAACGATGAAAATGATGTTGGCCGCGTATTCGCCTTCAGCGGCCGACGCCAGATACTGCAGGAAACGGCCACTCATGAAGATGAGCAGCAGCACCAGCGCAACGGCAGCCATGGTGGTCAGGACCTGGCGGCCCAGGTACCGGAAAATGATGAACACGGGCGTTCCCAGCATCTCGCATCGCCTGACAGGACGGATCATTCTAGATAACCTGTGCCCTCAATGACAGCCAACCCGGGGATGCCTCATGAGTCACTGGTTCCACATCCTCGCCGGCACCGGTCGTGATGCCCGCCTTCTGCATGCCGCGCGGCTGGCGGAAAAGGCGTGGCTGGACGGCGACCGGGTCGCGCTGTACTGCGATGACGCCACCACGGCCGAGGCGCTGGACGCCATGCTGTGGTCATTCCGTCCTGAATCATTCCTGCCCCATGAGCGGATCCGCACCAGTGACCAGCAACCGGACACCCGTGTCACGGTCCTCGAATGCGACCCCGCACCGGGCGAGTGGGATACGCTGATTGTCGTCGCCACTACCCTGCCTGGCGCCGCTGACAGGTTTGCGCGCCTGGCCCTGATCGCCAGCAACGAGGACAGCAGCCTCCAGCGCGCCCGCGCCCAATACCGCCAGTTGCGGGAACTGGGCATCACCCCGCAGGTTCATGACTTCCGCTCACCGGGCTGATGGTTCGCCGGTGAGCGGCCACCATGTATAATTGCAGGTCTGTTAGTCTTCACAGTCTCAACCCACATCAGCACAGCCGGGCCGATCAAGCATGGATAAGACCTACCAGCCGGAAAAGATTGAAAGCCAGTGGTACCAGACCTGGGAAGAGCGCGGCTATTTCGCGCCTTCCGGCAAGGGCGATCCCTTCTGCATCATGATCCCGCCGCCCAACGTGACCGGCAGCCTGCACATGGGCCACGCGTTCCAGCACACGCTGATGGATGCGCTGGTCCGCCACCGCCGCATGAAGGGCGACAACACCCTCTGGCAGGTGGGCAGTGACCACGCCGGCATTGCCACCCAAATGGTGGTCGAGCGCAACCTGGCGAATGAAGAAGGCCAGACCCGGCACGAGCTGGGCCGGGAGGCGTTCATCAACAAGGTCTGGGAATGGAAACAGGAGTCCGGCGGCACCATTACCAGCCAGATGCGCCGGCTTGGCGCCTCCGTGGACTGGGACCACGAGCGCTTTACCATGGACGACGGTTTCTACCGCGCGGTCCAGGAAGTCTTTGTCCGGCTCTATGACGAAGGCCTGATCTACCGAGGCAAGCGCCTGGTCAACTGGGACCCCAAGCTGCACACCGCCATTTCTGACCTGGAAGTTGAGAACGAGGAAGAGAAAGGCCACTTCTGGCATTTCCGCTACCCCATTAACGGGGGCCAGACCACCTCCGAAGGCGCGGATCATCTGGTGGTCGGCACCACCCGCCCGGAAACCATGCTGGGCGATACCGCCGTGGCGGTGCACCCGGAAGACGAACGCTACAAGCACCTGATCGGCACCACGGTTCGCCTCCCCCTGGCCGAACGCGATATCCCCATCGTGGGGGACGAGCACGCGGACCCGGAAATGGGCAGCGGCTGCGTCAAGATCACCCCCGCGCACGACTTCAACGACTACGCCGTGGGCCAGCGCTGCGGCCTCCCCATGGTGAACATCCTTACGCCGGACGCCAGCATCCGCGAGCAGGCCGAGGTCTTCAACGCGGACAGCACCCCCAACCACGAACTGGACGGCACCATGCCGGCGGCCTTCGTCGGCCTCAATCGCTTTGAGGCGCGCGAGCGCATCGTCGAGGCACTGGACGCCGAAGGACGTCTGGCCCAGGTCGAGGCCCACACCCTCAAGGTCCCGCGCGGTGACCGCTCCGGCCTCGTCATTGAACCCCTGCTAACGGACCAGTGGTTCGTGGCCACCCAGCCGCTGGCTGAACCAGCCATCCGGGCGGTTGAAAACGGCGACATCGAATTCATCCCCGACCAGTACGCCAACATGTACTACGCCTGGATGCGCGAGATCCAGGATTGGTGCATTTCCCGCCAGCTCTGGTGGGGCCATCGGATCCCGGCCTGGTATGACACTGACGGCCGGGTCTACGTGGGCCGCACCGAGGATGAGGTGCGGAGCAAATACGGGCTGTCCGGAGAGTGTGTTCTGGAGCAGGACGAAGACGTACTCGACACCTGGTTCAGTTCCGCCCTCTGGACCTTCGGCACACTGGGCTGGCCCGAGGATACCGAACGCCTGCGCACCTTCCACCCCACCAGTGTGCTGGTGACCGGCTTCGACATCATTTTCTTCTGGGTCGCCCGGATGATCATGATGACGATGCAGTTCATGAAGAACGAGGACGGCACGCCCCAGGTGCCCTTCCAGCAGGTGTACGTAACCGGACTGATCCGGGACGAGCATGGCAACAAGATGTCCAAGTCCAAGGGCAACGTCCTGGATCCCATGGACATGATCGACGGCATCAGCTGCGAGGAGCTGGTGGCCAAGCGTACCGCCAACATGATGCAGCCCCAGCTGGCGGAAAAGATCGCCAACAACACCCGCCAGGAGTTCCCGGACGGCATCCAACCCCACGGGACCGATGCCCTGCGCTTTACCCTGGCGGCGCTGGCCACCACCGGCCGCGACATCAACTGGGACATGAAGCGCCTGGAAGGCTACCGCAACTTCTGCAACAAGCTCTGGAACGCCGCCCGCTATGTGCTGATGAACACTGAAGGCGAGGATTGTGGCACCTCGGGCGACCCTATTGAGCTGTCGCTGGCGGACCGCTGGATACTGAGCCGCCTGCAGACCTGCATCGAGGAAACCAATGGCTTCTTCGATCAGTACCGTTTTGATCGCATTGCCCAGAACATCTACGACTTTCTCTGGAACGAGTATTGCGACTGGTACCTGGAGCTGTCCAAGCCGGTGCTCTATGACGATAACGTAACGGCGGAGCGCAAGCGCGGGACACGCCAGACCCTGGTACGGGTGCTTGAGAGCGTACTGCGCCTGGCCCATCCGCTGATGCCGTTCATCACCGAGGAAATCTGGCAGCGCGTCGCCCCACTGGCCGGCATTACCGGCGAAACGGTGATGCGCCAACCCTACCCGGAACCCAACATGGCCATGGAGGACGCCTCCGCCGAGTCGGAAATCGAGTGGCTCAAAGGGGTTATCCTGGCCGTGCGCAATATCCGTGGCGAGATGAACATCTCCCCCGCAAGGGCTCTGCCGGTGCTGCTTCGCCATGGCGATGACATGGACAGGGAGCGCCTGGAGGTCAACCGCACCTTCCTGAAATCGCTCGCCAAGCTGGAAAGCATTGACTGGGTGGAGGACGGCGACGAACCGCTTTGCGCGACACAGCTGGTAGGCGAACTGGAGGTACTGGTCCCCATGGCAAACCTCATCGACAAGGATGAGGAAATCACACGCCTGAGCCGCGAACTGGAGAAACTCGACAAGGAAATCCAGCGCCTCAACGGCAAGCTCGGCAACGCCGGTTTCGTGGAAAAGGCCCCGGCCGAGGTGGTTGAAAAGGAACGGGCCAAGCTGGAAGACGCCCAGGGGCAGTATCAGCGTCTGAGCGATCAGCTGGAACAGATCCAGGCGCTGTAGACCAGCGTACCCAGGAGCTCAGCCACCAACTCAAACGGAGCAGACATGGGCAACCGCCTCTCGAAAATCTACACCCGTACCGGCGATGATGGCACTACCGGCCTTGCTGATGGCAACCGTATCGCCAAGAACAGCCTGCGGGTGGAAGCCATGGGCACCATGGATGAACTCAACGCGCAGATGGGCATCCTCATTGAATCTCTCCATGACGAGGGCGAACTCAAGGTGGTCCTCCAGCAAGTGCAGCACCACCTGTTCGACCTTGGCGGGGAGTTCGCCATTCCGGGAAGCAGAGTCGTGGCGGAAAAGCACATCAACTGGCTGGAAGCCACACTGGACCACTGGAACGAGGACCTGCCATCACTGAAGAACTTCGTCCTGCCGGGCGGTTCCATGCCCGCTGCCCAGTGCCACATGGCCAGGGCGGTTTCCCGCCGTGCGGAGCGCATCACCGTTGCGCTGGGTCACGAGGAATCCATCAACCCGGACGCGCGCCAGTACCTCAACCGCCTTTCAGACTTCCTGTTTGTGGCGGCGCGGGTACTGGCCCGGCGCGAGGGCGCAGCGGAGGTTCTCTGGGATCAGACGCTGAGCACACCTAAACCCTGAAGCGGGCCACCTGGTCGTGGAGCGACGCGGTCAGGTCCGAAAGCTCACGGCTGGCCGAAAGGGTTTCCTCG
Source organism: Salicola sp. AFF1 (assembly GCF_056783195.1). Taxonomy (NCBI): domain Bacteria; kingdom Pseudomonadati; phylum Pseudomonadota; class Gammaproteobacteria; order Oceanospirillales; family Halomonadaceae; genus Salicola; species Salicola sp. AFF1. The sequence goes on along the minus strand of NZ_JBXAYL010000002.1, from coordinate 158,777 downwards.
GCATTGCCCGCAGTCTCCCGGCCCACATCGGAAATGGTTTCAACATTGCTGTTGATGTTGTTCACCACGGCGGACTGCTCTTCAGCCGCCTGCGCGATCTGTTGGCTCATATCCACAATGCGGGCAATGGCCTTCACGATGTTCTCCAGCGCCTCAGTGACCTCGCTGGATTTGGTGACGGTCTCATTGGTGACCTCGTGACTGTTATTCATCGCCGTCACCGCATCCTGGACGCCGGACTGCAGCCGCCCCACCATTTGCTCAATCTCTTCCGTGGACTTGTGCGTGCGCTGTGACAGCGAACGCACCTCATCCGCCACCACGGCAAAGCCACGTCCCTGCTCGCCGGCCCGCGCTGCCTCAATCGCCGCATTCAGGGCAAGGAGGTTGGTCTGTTCGGCGATGGCCTTGATCTCGTTCAGAACCTGACTGATGCTGTCGCTGTCCTTGCTGACCCGATCAACAACCTCCGCGGATCCCTTGATCTCCTCCGCAAGCCGATTCACAGTCTGGACCGTATCGTCCACGACAGCACTGCCCTGCTCCGCCTCCGAATCCACCTCATTGGCGTAATCCGCCGCCTGCTGGGAGCTTTGGGCCACCTCCTGGACCGCATCCACCATCTGCTTCATGGCGTCGTTGATCTGGTCGGTTTCCTGCTTTTGGCGGGAAGCGGCATCCGAGTTGGAGGTTGCCGTCTCATTAACCCGCTGAGCCTGCTGATCGACCTGGCTGACCGTGTCCCGAACCGATTCCACCAGTTCCCGGATGCTATCCGTCATGCCATTGAACTCGGTGCTCAGCTCGCCCAGCTCATCACGACTGTTGAGCTCAAGGTGAACCCGCATATCGCCACCCGCTACCCGGCGCGCGGAGTCAGCGAAGTTGCGGACTGCGGTCCGCACTGAAAAATAGAAGCCAGTGTACAGCCAGACAATCACCACCAGCACAACCGCCAGTGACGCGAAGATGATGGTACGCTGCTGGCGCTCGCCCGCCAGACGGGTTTCAAGCTGGCCCCGGACGGCCCCGAGCAGGTCATTGCTCAGGGTGTAGAACGAGTCAATGGAACCGGAAATCCGAGCGTCATACTCCGAAGCGGGAAACTCCAGCCTGTAGGGCTGGATCACTTTCACTTCCATCATGTCGCGGATTTCGATGGGCGCCTTGCCGAGCGCCTCCGCTTCTTGCCGGAAGCGTTGACCAATGGCGGGGGCTGCATCAAAGGCCAGATCAAATGCCGTTTGCAGCTGATTGCTCACATTGGTGAGGTTGTCGTAAATGCTGTTCATGCGCTCGCTGAGCCTGCCCGACAACCGACCCTCGTTAAGCCCATAAAGCCCAAAGGAGCGTGCCTGTCCCAATTCGTTGGTTACGGGGCTTATACCGTTGATGATCAGTTCAAGGAGCATCTGGACGCTGTTTGACGGATCCTGCCCCAACCCGCTCACCTTGAGCACTGTGTTGCGCAACGCCAGGGTTTTCTGGACAAAGCGGTCATAGCGGTTGAACTGGCGGTTCTGGGTCTGCAGATATTCGTTCTTTTCCACCATCTGGTTCCAGGACCCGGTTACCTCATCCAGCTGAGCATTCAGGGTGTCCCCGTGCTTGAGGTTGCCGGCATAGTCGCGCAGCGCCTGAAGCTGTTCCGTGACCGAGGCCTTGGCCTGCTGCGACTTGTCCCGGAGCTCGCCTTCCAGCTCCCGGACCCGGACCACCGCATGGTAATCCCGGTAACGCTGGGCGTTACGCACCAGTTCATTGGCTTCAGCGAATGCTTCCGTGCCACCAATCGCCCGCTCCAGATCGTCAATGGAGTCGTTCAGCTGGCTCACCAGAAGGTAGGCAAGACCAATGATCGGCAGTAGAAACAGGACGCTGATCAGGCTGAACTTGTAAACGATCTTCAGCCTGTTCATCAGCAAAATGGCAGGTGCAAGCAATGTCTTCACGGTACGCCCTCCGAGCGTTCCAACACACCAGTCGCACTGGCAAACCGGCCTGGCCGGCTTTATCGGCTGTGTGCCGCGCTCCGACGCGGCGTCCTTCGCGCTACGGGATGCTCCCGGGAATCACCCCGTTAAGGGGGAGTCTAGGTGACATGCGCCTCGTCACAACCCTTTTCCGTCAACTCACTGGGTTGTTTAACGACTTTTTCCACCAAGACTTGAAGCTCATCACCGGTCACGGAAGGACGCCCATGAGCGCAAGAATGGCCAAAGCCGCAAACCATACCAACATACTCCGGTTCAATAGATTGCGGACAGCCAACAGGCTTCGATGCCCATAATCCCGCCACCCATCTGGATCATGGGCCTGGAAGCGGGCCGGATCCAGCGCGTAACTGGAGAGTGCGCTTCCGGCCGCCGTAAGCAGTACATCCCCACAGCTGTCCTCCCGGCTTGGATGGCGGTTGCGGGGCTCGCTGACCCAACCGGAGAAATCCCCGGCCAGCGCAAAGCTGAAGGACAGCAGCCAGCGCGCGGGAACAGCGAGCCAAAAGACCCACCGGCTGAACACAGTTCGCACGGAGTCGGACGGGTAGTGGTCCCGGAGCATCAGCGCTGCCAGAATCAGCACCACGCCCGCCGGCCCCAGCAGGGCATACCAGAAAAGTGGCAGGAAATAACGTTCAAAGGTGGTCTGGATCAGTACACCGCAGAGACTCAAATGCAGCTGCTCCGGTGCCAGGGCCGCCCCCCGTTGCTCAGCGGGTAACAGCGGGGAGACATGGTACCAGGCGGCCTGCATATCGCCGGAACGCCAGGCTGTGCTGTAAGCCCGGAGCGGCTCGCGCCACCCCGGCATCCCTGTACCGCCCGCCACGAGTAGAACCAGGGCCAAAAGGCTCGCCCAGAGCCCTCCCGCAATGCCACTTGCCCCCCAGGTCAGCGCCCCGACCAGCAGCACCAGCACGCCGTATAAGGGCAAAAGCCAGCGCAGTGTTACCCGGCCATTGCTGGGCGCCGGGGGAGCATGTTCCAGAAACCGCCGCTGCCATTGGGCAGGATCCAGCCGCCCACGTGCGTCCAGCTGCCGGCGCAGTACCCAGGCGAGCAATACCACCAGAAGACGCATCAGCCTGACTCCTCTACCAGTTGGCCTATGCCGTGCCGGAACCGCTGCCAATCAAAGGCCCGGCCCGGATCCGTCTTGCGCTCCGGCGCTATGTCCGAGTGGCCTACAATGCGTTGCGGTGTCACCGCGGGGAAGGCCCGGATCAGCCCCTTTGCCAACGGAACCAGGCAGTCGTATTGAGCATCCGTGTAGGGTGTTTCATCAGTACCCTCAAGCTCAATGCCAATACCAAAATCATTGCATTCCGTGCGCCCATCGAAAATGGAACGCCCCGCGTGCCAGGCGCGATCCAGCAGGGACACGAACTGGACCAGCTCCCCGTCACGACGGATCAGAAGATGGGCCGAGACACGCAGGTCCCGCAACTGCTCGAACCAAGGGTGCTGACTGACATCAAGGGTATTGCAGAACAGGCGCTCGATGGCATCGCCACCGAACTCGCCGGGTGGCAGGCTGATGCCGTGGACGACAAGCAGGGAAACCGCCTCACCTTGAGGACGCGCATCATGGTTGGGCGATGGCAGGTGGCGTGCCGCTGGCAGCCACCCATCACGCCCTGGCATCAGAGCATCAACAGAATCCTGTAACAATATGATTGCCTCACTCGCGGGATCAGGCCGCAGTGAAGCACAGTGATCGTGGATTGCAAGGGGGTGACTGGGCGCTTCAGCTCGCTTGGCCCTGACGGAGGCTGTCGATGACCGACTCCAGCGCCCGGTCAAAGATCAGGCCATCGTCCAGCATCTCGAGGGTTCCATCCGCAAGCGCCTGGTTCACCTCCGGCATCATGTACTCAACAACCCGCGCGCCGTTGCGGTTCACAAAAATGTACTTGCCGGTAGCCCGGATGATGGCAGCAAGCTTGCAACGCACCGGCTCGCCCTCAGGCGGGTTCCATGTCAGCCAGGCCCCCACGCCCAGCTCCGGTGTCACGGCCGCTTCCGTCTCACCCAGCGTCTGGGACTGCGCCTCTGGCTCCGCCTCACTGGTTCCGGCTGTGGCCTCCGGCGCCGGCTCTTCTTCCTTACTGGGCTCGTTCAGCCCCGGAGGCGCCTCGTTGGTAATGTCCAATGCGTCATCACTTCGGGAGGCTGCCTCCTCCGGCGCTTCTTTGGGGGCCGTCTTAAGGCGCTGCAGCACATCAACATGCACCAGCTCCAGCTGATGCAGGCTGCGATCGGTTTCGAAGGGATCCCAGCCGATCTGCTCAAGACTCTCCCGGACGCTACGCACGAGACCTGGAATTTCCCGCAGCAGGACAGAGCGCGTGGATGCCAGGAACGGCTGCGGGTCCAGGCTCCACAGAAGCCGGTGGGTCAGCTCGCACTGCTGCTGCCAGCCTTCTCCTTCCTCTCCTTCACGCAGGTAGTACCACTTGAGCACACGGAACCAGGCATTATCCAGAAACCCGACCAGGCTCTCCGGCACCGTGCAGCTCGCACGCGCCTGGGTCAGGAACCGTTCCACCTCGGCCCGCGCCTGCTCCTCGCGGGCCCGGCCTTCCTCGGCATCGCGCAGGCGCTGCTCCACCAGTTCGCGCCGTCGCCGATCCTTTTCCATGAAGGCCGTAAAGTCCTCCAGAACAGAGTCAAAGACACTGACGTCCTCGCTGTATTCATTCAGGATGCGGCTGACGGCAGCTTCCATCTTCTCATAGAGCGGATCACGGCTGCTCTCGCCGCCGCCATTCCACACCAGAGCCGCCGAGGCCAGCTCGTTGAGCAGTTTGCGCGCGGGGTGGCCGCCGCGCTCAAAAAAGGCCGGATCCACCAGCGCTACCTTGACCATTGGAATCTGAAGCCGACCGATGAGCGCCTTCATGGTATCCGGCAGCCGCCGATCTTCCAGGATGAAGTCAAACAGCATGGACACCAGGTTGATGACGTCCGAGTCCATCTGGCGCACATTGCGCTCATTCTCATGCACCAGGTTCTGGACAACCGGCACCACACCACCGGGCTGTCCCGCCTCGGACGACTGCTGCACACCGGACAGCATCTGCACCAGCTCGGTTGTCTGCACTGGCGCAGCTCCCTGGCCAGCACCAATCACCGGAAAGCCGCCCGCATTGCCGGAGGAAGCCCCCGCAGGCGCTTCCGTTTGCTGGCCATCACCCGCATGCATCATCGCAAGCAGGCTACGGATGTCCGTCCCCTCTTGCTGCGACACGTCACCGCCAGAGGTCTCGCCCCCCATGGAGCCGTAAGCCCCCTCGCTGCTGTTCTGGCGTTGGGGCATCGGGTTCTTGAGGTTCGGCAGCACCCCCTGATCGCTGAGGTGCTGATTGGCTTCCGCATAAAGGTTGTCCAGCTGGCTGATCAACAGCTTGTCAAACAGCTTGTAGATGACCAGCCGAGCGCGTATTTCTATGGACAGTGACGAACAGGCCTGCGCGAGCCCGTGACAGATCACTTCCGGACCAAGCGGGTTCCGCGACGACGCCAGATCGGGATTGCCCAACACTTCCGCTACCCGCTGGCGCAACAGCTCCACCTGATCGCTGTAACGGTTGCGGATCCGCTGGATCATGTTGTCCACTGCCACCTGCTCTTCCAGGTCGTCATCATCCACGAGCGACAGGGACTCAATGTCGGAATCGCCATCATTGTGGCGCCCCGGCGCGGGTTCGAAGCGACCGCCTTCGTCGAACGCCCGGTTCAACCATTGCTGAAAGGTCAGGGTCATCGACTTGCGTTGCATGCGAAGCTCACGCATGGCGTCAAAATAGGTGGTCTGTTCCGCATTGGAGCGGGAACGCTCTGACAGATCAAACAACGCATCATCGGCGCCATCAAAGAAGGCGTCGAGCAGAGTGCGGAACCGCGCCGCCGCCGTGTCACGCAGACTGATCAGCGGCGCTGGAAGCTGCCGACTGTCGGCGGGCTGGCCAAGGGTGACCACGTTGTCTCCAAGACTCATCTGTCTGGCTCCCGAGATTCGCTGAAACGCCGGTTGGTTTTTTGACGCTTCCACTATAGAGTCAGGACGCGTCAATCTGTGTCAGAATTTGTCACCTTTTGTGACTATCCCGAAAAGGCCACACACATGATGAATTTAGTCCCTTCTGCCACACTGCGTCAGGCGGTGACACAGGATGTCGCCGCCAGCATCAGCGAGGATGAGGGCAGCGGTGATCGCACTGCCGCCCTCATCAGCCCGGACCGGATGGTCGCGGCGGACGTCATTGTCCGTCATGCAGCGGTGATCGCCGGAAGACCCTGGGTGGAGGAATGCTTCCGTCAGCTGGATCCGTATCTTACCGTGAACTGGCACTGCAACGAAGGGGAGTGGGTGGCCGCGGACGCTACTGTGCTCAGCGTCACTGGCCCCGCGCAATCGCTGTTGACCGCTGAGCGCATTGCCCTCAACTGGCTGCAGACACTCTCCGGTGTCGCCACCCGCTGCCGCACCTATGCCGACCGGGTGGCCCACACCCGGACCCGGCTCCTCGATACCCGCAAGACCCTGCCCGGCCTGCGGATCGCGCAGAAATACGCGGTGCGTTGTGGCGGCTGCGCCAACCACCGCATTGGTCTTTACGACGGCATCCTCATCAAGGAAAACCATATTGCCAGCTGCGGTTCCATAACCGCCGCCATCCGACTCGCCCGCGAAACCTCGCCGGATGTGCCCCTGGAGGTGGAAACCGAAACCGAGGGGGAAGTAGCCGAAGCTATAGAAGCGGGCGCTACCCGGATCATGCTGGATGAATTCCCTTTGGCAAGCATGGCGCGGATGGTGGCGCGCTACGCCGGCCAGGCCCATTTCGAAGCCTCTGGCGGCATCACGGAAGACAACCTCGTTGCCATTGCCGAAACCGGTGTCGATTTCATATCACTGGGCCTGTTGACCAAGGATGTAACGGCCACGGATCTGTCATTGCGCATCAAAGGAGATGCCTGAAGCTGCAGATCCAAGCGGCGGCATCTATAGTAAAGGCCAGAGAGGCCCGCTGTAGCAGAGGAGGAGCCACCAGTGACCGACGCGATTCGCAGCTTTCTTGCCGTTCCCGTAGCGAACTCCGTGGCGGAGCCGCTGATGGCCACGGTCAACGCGTCCACCCAGGACCTGCCACCGCTGAAGGTCACGCCCAGGGCCAACCTCCACCTGACGCTGGTATTTCTGGGGTCAGTCCAACCTTCATCACTGGATAACCGGGTGATTCCACGGGTGGCGGAACTGCTGGCGGATGCCCGCCCCGGCCGTGTTCACTTCCGGCAGGTCGCAGGCTTCCCGGACCCTGCCAAACCCAGACACCTGGTGCTTGAAGGGTATGCCTCCCCCACCCTCGAAACGCTGCAGAGCACTCTGGAAAAGGAACTGGCGAAAACGCTCGGGCAAGCACAGGAAAGCAAGCAATGGCGGCCCCACATCACTGTCGCCCATTTCCGGGACCGCAGGCCGCGCGCTATTGCCCCCACACCATGGCAGGCTGAACTACCAGTGGCGGAGATTTGTCTTTATACAAGCCAACAGGGGCTGCATGGCCCTGTGTACGAGGTACGCCAACGCTGGCCCCTTGGCCTCGAAGCAACGCCGGATAAACCGGCCTACTAGCGAGCGGCAGTAACCAGCTCATCCAGCCGTCGCAGCGTCTCGATCAGCAGGCTCCCGTCCTGCTCAAGCTGCCGGAAATACTCCTCGGCCATAGGCGCCACATCGCACGACGGCGGCATGGGTTCGCCGCCCTCCAGCATGCCCTCCAGCTTCGGCAGGAAAACGAACTGGATCCACTCAGGGAAGGTCATGGTATCCACGCAGAAGGGCTGGACACTGGCAAACGCCTCGGGAGACGGCGACGTACTGCTGCGCAGCGCCAGTTCGGACAGCGCCTGGTCCACCGTCTTGAGCTCAGTAGTCAGGGCCTCGCGCGCCTGTTCCTGATCCATTGTCACCTCTGTTTACGCCCCCAACGGTTCTACATCCACGGTCTCACCATTAAGCAGGCCGTAGAGATCCTGGAAGTGGGCCGTGAGGTTGTGTTTTGGCGCCATGTGCACCAGAGGGCGCCCCGCCTGATGGGACTCCTTCATCTTGACCGAGGATGGCAACCGCACCGGCAGTACAGGCAACCCTTCATCCGTCAACTCCTGAACGAGCCGGCGTGGCAGACTGGCCTGACTCTGGAACTGGTTGGCAATGATCCCCTCAACCATCAGCTCCGGGTTATGATCCTCCTGGATTTCCTGAATCTCGCCGAGGATGCTATACAGCGCCTGTCGGGAGAAATCATCACAGTCAAACGGAATCAGGCAGCGCTGCGCCGCGATCAGAGCGGAGCGGGTATAGAAGTTGAGCGCGGGAGCCGTGTCGATGTAGATCGCGTCATAGAGCTCACCCAGGCGCCCCAGATGGTCCCGCAGCTTGTAGATCTTGTGCTTGGCCTCAAGCTTGCGCTCCAGGTAGTCCAGTTCCGGGCTGGACGGCAGCACGTGCAGGTTGGAAAACGCGGAGGCGTGCACAAACTCCTCGGGTCGGCGGTTCGTGATCCGGAAGGCAATGGACTGTTCCAGAAGCCCCGCAACGGTGTCCTTCAAATCCTCCGCCGGTTGCCCGAGCAGGTACTGGGTTGAGTTCCCCTGCGGATCCAGATCGACCACCAGGGTCCGCACACCCCGGCTGGCACTGATGGCCGCCAGATTGCTCACGATGCTGGACTTACCCACACCGCCCTTTTGATTGAAAACCACCCGGCGCATGGCTTTTCCCCCTGTCTTCTTTTGTTACTGTTATCGATGAAGTCCCTTAATGTTTGGAGTCTACCAGCCCAGAACCTGCCTGACGAAGGGTACCGTCAGCCGCCGTTGTTGTTGCAGTGACGCCTCGTCAAGACGGTCCAGGAGCCCCAGCAGCTCCCCCGGATCCCTGGGCGCACGGCGCAGGATATAACGCGTTACCTCTTCTGGCATGGCAAGCCCACGGTTTTCCGCCCGAGCCCTGAGCATGGCCGCGCGCTGGTCGTCATCGGGAAGGGCCAGCTGCCAGACCGGCAGGGCCTTCAAACGCGAAGCCAGGTCCGGCAGTATCCAGGACAACGCCGCGGGCGGCTGCTTACTGGCGATCAGGATGCGCCCACCGGCATCCTGCACCCGATTGAACAGGTGCAGCAGCGCCTCCTGCCAGGCGGGATCCGCTGGCAATGCCTCCAGATCATCGAGGCAGACCGGATCGAAACCTTCAAACCCCTGGAGAGCCTCCGGCGCTAATGCCGCGGCCTCGCGGAGGCTGAGCGAAACCGGCTGCTGGCCATCCGCCTCGGCCGCCAGACAGACTGCGTTCAGCAGGTGACTCTTGCCGGAGCCGGCATCACCGCAAAGCACGACTGAAGCGGACGCCCTCGACACCGCCCAGGACTGGAGGCGATTGACCACCGATTCGTTGGAGCCGGCCTGGAAGTTGTGGAATCCGGCCTCGTCCCTGAGCCGGATCCGCAGGGGAAACTGGGAAAGCGTTTGCGTCATGGCTCCACTCTACATCCTACTGGCGCAATGCACCGCTGCCGCCGCCACCATCCCCCGAGTTCGAGGGGATGATCTCCTGAGCTTCACCGTTGCCGGGCAGCATGGCCCGCCTCCCCGGATCGCCTGTCCACCGGTAATACAACCTTAAAGAATCCGGCGCCTTATCTCCGGGCGCCGTGATGGCGCCATCAGGCGGGCCTCCCATCAGCACCAGCTGGTCCTCCAGCCCTATGTAGTCATGCAACAGGCGAAGATCCCCATTGAATGCCATATCAAGGCTCAAGCGATCCTGATGCACAGCGCCCACCCGCACCGAACGGACCGGTTCCAGTGCGCGCAGCGACTGACGCACCCCTGCATAGGACTCCAATGACCCCACACCATCAACCAGCATGCGGGCCGAGCGCAGCCCGTCTTCCGTGGGCGGCCCCACCGCGTAACGCTGGGCAAGCCGGTTGGCCCAGGCATCCGCGACCGCACGCACCACTACAGGCCGGCTATTCTTGCGGACGACCCCATCCGCCATTCGTTTGCTGCCACGCCAAAGCTGCCAACGCGCCCGCCAACCGCCACCGGAGCGATCCACCCTGACGACCGCTACAAGGTCATGGGCATAGCGCTGAGAGGCCCTGTGTATTGGCTCCACAAAAAGGCCCCAAATCTCGGAAAGCCTAACCTCGCCTCGAGCCCTACTGTCCTTGAAGGGCAACGCGAGAGGCAACCCGCGTCGACGCGATACCTCCCAGAGCGGCTCTTTCCACGGACCCGACTCGGCTGCAATGGCCTCACCGTTCAAAGGCTGCATGGGGCGTTCCAGAAAAGGCGGGAGCTTGTTGTCACGCGTGACCAGCTGGCGCTTACCACGATCATCCACCACGAACCAAACCAGGATCCGCGGTCGCATAGCCCCCCAGACCGGGACATCACGCTCAGCCAGCGCCCGGCCCAGCGCCGAGGCACTGACACTGGCGCGCAGCTCAAGCTGGTCGCCATTACGTTGATAGCTGAACGCATCGATGAACCGGGCAGGCTCATCCACCAGGGTGCCTTCAGACCGTTCTCCCGTTTCATTGCCAGAAGCGGCCGAAACCAGCCCGCGCGCCCTCCCGGGATCGCCGGTCAACCTGACAAGAACCTGGCGCAAGGCCTCACGGAAAGCGTCATCCCGTGTCGCGGCCCCGGTATCCTCGACCGGAACCACCGCATCATACAAACGGTCCACGACCACCGCCTGAACGGAACCAGCCAACATCAACAGGAGAAGACCCGTTGCCAACACCCCCGCGCGGAATCGATCCATTCCCTGCTGCACCCGAACTCCCATTATCTCACCCTCAAGACCGAATCAGGATACAACAAGCATCACGGCCACAACACCCAAGGCATTTGGCCGGGAATAGCTGCGGTGCTAGAATCCGCTCTACGCCCGTTTTTAGGAACCGCCCCATGAGCGATACCAACCAGCAGGGAATGACCTACGGCGACGCCGGGGTCGACATTGATGCCGGCAACGAGCTGGTGGAGCGCATTGGTGACAGCGTCGCCCGCACCCAGCGACCGGAGACCCTGGGTGGCCTGGGCGGATTCGGCGGTGCCTTCGCGGTACCGGAAGGCTACAAGGAACCCGTTCTGATCTCGGGAACCGATGGTGTTGGCACCAAGCTCCGCCTGGCCATGGATATGGAACGCCACGACCGAATCGGCACCGACCTCGTGGCCATGTGCGCCAATGACATCATTGTGACCGGCGCCGAACCGCTTTTCTTCCTGGATTACTACGCAACAGGCAAGCTCAACAACGACATCGCCGCCGATGTCATCAACGGCATCGCCACCGGCTGCGAGGAAGCGGGCTGCTCGCTGATCGGCGGTGAAACCGCCGAGATGCCCGGCATGTACCAGGGCAACGACTACGACCTCGCCGGCTTCTGTGTGGGCATTGTGGAACGCAAACGCCTGATTGACGGCAGCCGCGTGGAAGCGGGTAATGCCCTGATCGGTCTCGGCTCCTCCGGCCCACACGCCAATGGCTATTCGCTGATCCGTCGGATTCTGGAACACACCGGGGCGGACCTGAAGCAGTCCGTGGGAACCGAGAGCCTGGGCGAGGCGCTGATGGCCCCCACCCGCATCTACGTCAAGCCACTGCTGGAGATCCTCCATCAGTTCGATGTCCGTGCCATGGCGCACATCACCGGCGGCGGCCTCACCGAGAACCTGCCTCGCGTCCTCCCCGAAGGCACCGAGGCGGTGATCGATACCCACAGCTGGCAATGGCCGGACGTATTCCAATGGCTCCAGCGCGCCGGCAATGTGGCCACTGAGGAGATGTTCCGCACCTTCAACTGTGGTGTCGGCATGGTGGTGTGCATTCCGGAAACCGAGCGCGACCAGGTTCTTGAGACCCTAAACGATGCTGGCGAGGATGCCTGGCTTCTGGGCCATATCCAGGCGTCCGAGGATTCCGCCGGTGTGCGCTTCGTCCCGGACAACGACGAGCGCTGATGCCAGACCCAACGCCCCGCATCGTCGTCCTCATCTCGGGCGGCGGCACCAACCTGCAGGCACTGATTGACGCCGAAGCGGCCGGCTCGCTGGACGGCACGATTGTTGGCGTCATCAGTAACCGCAGCGGTGTACGCGGCCTGGAGCGGGCCCAGGCGGCGGACATCCCCATTCAGGTTATCCCACACCAGGACCACGAAGACCGGGCGTCCTTCGACGCAGCGCTCATGGCCAGCATTGACGCGTTTTCTCCGGATCTTGTGGTTCTGGCGGGCTTCATGCGCATCCTGACCGACAGCTTCGTGCAGCACTACCAGGGACGACTGCTTAATATCCACCCTTCACTGCTGCCAGCCTGGCCAGGCCTGCATACGCACCGCAAAGTGCTGGAGGCTGGAGAAAGGGAGCACGGAGCCACAGTGCACTTCGTCACCGAGGAACTGGATGGTGGCCCCCGCATCCTACAGGGCCGGGTCCTGGTACGTGCTGATGATGACCAAGACAGCCTGGCGGAGCGCGTGGGCGTTCAGGAACGCCGGATCTATCCGCAAGCCGTGCGCTGGTTCTGCCAAGGGCGCCTGCGACTCGCCAACGGTCGTGCCGAACTGGATGGCACCCCCTTGCATGAGCCGGTGGACATGGATACCAATTCTTAATGCAAAAGCCTTGAGCCGGTAACAGGGTTCTCCTAGGGTATAAGCGAACCATTCAAGAAGGGATGCTGCCATGGCCCGGATCCACCGCCTGCTTCTGACAGTTGCCGCCACTGTACTGACTCCCATCAGTATGGCGGAGGACGTTGACCTCTACCCGATGAGCAGCACCTATGGGGCCCAGCTTGAACGGGGCATCACCATCAGTGGCGAGGCGACGCGCTCCCTCAAGCCTGCGGAGGGCGAGGGCTGGATCTACCGCTTCGACGTGGACTCCTTTGTAGCCGATGTCCGCGAGTCCAGTCGATTCCGCTTTCAGGATCAGACCGTCATCTCGGACGAGTACCGCTACAGCCTTGAAGGCTTTTTCCTGTCCAACCGCTACAGGAAGCTCGATTTCAACTGGGATGACAATACCCTCGTGGATCTTGAAAACGACCGGCGCATCGACATCAGTGACAAGCCCAGCGTCCAGGACCAGCTCGGGGCTCAGCTTCAGCTATGGGTGGACCTGCGGGCGGGCAGGAAAACCATGGAATACGTCATCCCCGACGAGGGCGGTTTCAAGGATTACCGGTTCAGGATCCGGGGCGAGGAGACCCTGAAAACCCGTGAATTCGGCGACGTGAAGACGGTCGTCGTGGAGCGGGTGCGGGAAGAGGACTCACCCCGCACCACACTGATGTGGTTTGCCCCTCAATGGGACCACCTCCTGGTTCGGCTGGAACAGACCAACGACGAGGGTGAGGACTTCGAGATCTACCTCAAGAGCGCCACCCTCGACGGTGACCGCATTCAGCCCTGAGCCCAGGCGCGCTTAACCTCTTCGGCAATAGCCCTCAATCCCCGGGCAACATCCGCCTCATCCTGGGCATAGGTCACGCGCAGGCATTCATGACGGTGACGCCAGTCCGCGTCCGGAAGCCCCGGGAAGAAATAGTGGCCGGACACCACCAGAACGCCCCGTGCCTTGAGCCGTTGGTAAAGTTCCAGGCTGCTGATGGGTAGATCCGGGAACCAGAGCCACAGGAACATAGCGCCCTCCGGTTTGTGCACCCGCCAGGGGCACTCATCCGCCATGGCGTTCCGGAAAGCCGCCACCGCGTTCTCCATCTTACGCTGATAGGCCGGCTGTACCAGCTCCCGACTCATGCTGATGATCTCGCCGCTGCGCACCAGAGGCTCCGCGAGCATGGCGCCAAAGCTGCCAGTAGCCAGATTCATGATGGCATTCACCCCCGACAGCGCTCGGATCACCGGCTGATCCGCGATCACGATGCCCGTTCGGGCCGCCGGAATTCCCAGCTTGGACAGGCTCAGGCAGAGGATCTGATGCGGCGTCCAGCGCGGCGACGCCTCGGTGTACATCAGATCCGGGAAGGGTGTGCCGTAGGCCCCATCCACGATCAACGGAATGTCATGCGCCCGCGCCAACTCCTCAAGCCCCAGCATCTCACCATCCGTAAGGACGTTGCCGGTAGGATTGGTAGGGCGCGACACACAGATGGCAGCCGTATCCTCCGTAATCTCAAGCTGAGAGAAATCAACCCGGTACTTGAACTGGTTTCCCTCCAGTTCCTCGATCTCGGGCCGAACGGCCCGGAACAGCCCCGGACTCAAGCCGGCGTCACCATAGCCGATGTATTCGGGGGCCAAAGGCAGAAGGATGTGCTTGTGGCTGCCATCCGGGTGGTCACCCGCCAGCATGTTGAACAGCATAAAGAACGCGGACTGGCTGCCGTTGGTCAGCGCCACGTTGTCCGTGGTCAGCCCCCAGTCGTACTCCCGGTTAAGCAACTCCACTAGGCTCGCGATGAACTGCTTTTCACCCTGGGGCGGGTCGTAGACGCCGGTCAGGCGCCGGAACTGCTCCGGATCATCCACCATGTCCTTCATGATCGCCCGCAGCCGCTCGGTCACTTCCGGCAGATGGCCAGGATTGCCACCCCCCATCATGACCACATCCCCCCCGGACGCCATGGCCTCGCCCAGGTCATCCATCAGTGAATTGATGCCGGCGTCCGCGCCCAGTTTCTGACCAAAGGAAGAGAGTTTCATGCCGATTCCCGCTCAGGATTGATGGGTGGTCGCCCAGCGCTCAGGCACCGCCAGTCCCAGGCTGCTGACGCCCTCGTTGTGCGCCATTCCATGCAGCTCGTTCAGGGTATCACCGTCCGGCGCCTGGGCCCGGCGCAGTGTTTCGGCCAGTGTCTTCTGGAAGACCTTTTCAGCCTTGACCAACTCATGGCCGTCGAACAGTTTCACAAGGGCATCGTCGTCCAGTCCCTCGCCCTCGCTCACCTCAATAAAGGTGGTCACCGATTCCAGGGCTCGCGCTGCGGCATCAAAGGCCCGCTTCTTCTCAGGATTGACGTGACACAGAAACGCCTGCTCCAAAAGGTGCCAAGCGTCCATTGCCGGGGCCACACCGTAGAAATCGTACTGGGCCGGATCCGGGTACACGCCTTCAAGCCGGGTCAGCTGCTTCAGCGGATCCACATCGTGATCCTTGATGGCAAGCATGCGCCACCCCCAATCGAGCGCATCCCGGAAGCGATCCCCCCACTCCGGCTCAGTAATCTCCGCGAAAAGAGCATAATTGGGGAAAGCACGCTCCGCCAGCGCCAGTATAAACCCAAACTGGCGCCACCCGGTCAACCGGTTCATCTCACGCTGCCACTGCTTCGAATTCATGGGCCGCTCCCGGCGCTCAGGTCTTGGGCAGGGTCACGCCGCGCTGCCCCATGTACTTACCGTTACGGTCCGCGTAGCTGGTCTCGCAAACCTCATCGGACTCCAGGAACAGCATCTGGGCCACCCCCTCGTTGGCGTAGATGCGGGCAGGCAGATTGGTGGTGTTGGAAAACTCCAGCGTCACCTGCCCCTCCCACTCCGGCTCCAGGGGCGTCACGTTGACGATGATGCCGCAACGCGCATAGGTCGACTTGCCCAGGCAGATGGTGAGCACCTTGCGCGGAATCCGGAAGTACTCCACGGTCTGGGCCAACGCAAAGGAGTTGGGGGGGATGATGCACGATTCCCCGGAAATGTTCACGAAACTGTCTTCATCAAAGTGTTTGGGATCGACTGTGGCCGAATGGACATTGGTGAAGATCTTGAACTCGGAACTGCAACGCACATCATAGCCGTAGCTGGATGTACCATAGGAGATGACCCGCCCTTTATCCGTTGTTTCCTTGATCTGACCGGGCTCAAAGGGTTCGATCATGCCGTGTTCTTCCGCCATGTGGCGGATCCAGCGATCGGATTTGATGCTCATGCTGCGTCCACGTCCACAGTTGGAGATTAGGGTAACCGGAGATCATACCGCAGCAGACGTGCGCACCGAAAGTCAGGGCCCTGGCGTAGGCCCATTGCGGCGCTCCCGGCGCATCCGCCGACGGATCTGGAGCCAGCGCGACAGGCCATGGGTGGCCAGGTACCCTCCCACCGAAAACGGAATGGCCACAAGCAGGCTGCCAATGGCCGTAAAGGTCATGGCGTCCCCGATGCCCTCAAGCATCCATGCGGGAATGATGTCCAGTGACACCGGCAGTACAACGGTCAGTTGCTCGCCCAGCTCATGGAAGGCCCAATACAGCGGCGCCATTGTGATGGGGTTGCTCAGCCAGGATACGGCAAACGCCGCCGGAAAGTTACCACGCAGCGCCACACACCCAAGGATCATGAACAGGGTCTGGAAACCGACCGTAGGCGTCAGCCCCACGAACAGCCCCACACTGACCCCGCGTGCCGCCGCTTCTACCCCGCCTCCCAAGCAGCCGGTGACGTAGAGCAGATGCCACAACCTGGGATGGCCCACCAGCCAGTTATGGCCCCGGCGTCGGAGAATCCGGTAACGGGCCTGGAGAGAGGGGAATCGTTTCATACGCCCTGGCCGACGGATACCTGGAGGCTGCAAGAACCCTGTTTATAACGCAAAGCGCCCCTCCAGACCATTAAGACTCGTTTACTGCCTGTAATGCACTCAGGATGTCATGGCGGCTATCGGGGAGCTGGTGTCCCGTTCCCGCTGCGACAGCGCAGCGCCAACCCGCCGCGCCAGATCCGAATAGAGACGGGCCACCTCCGAATCCGGTTCGGCCACCACTGTTGGGTTGCCCCCGTCGGTCTGCTCCCGGATGGTGCGGTGCAACGGGAGCTGGGCCAACAGCGCCACATCGTAATCCTCAGCCAGCTGTTCACCGCCATCACTGCCGAACAGCGGCTCATGATGCCCGCAATGGCTGCAGATGTGCGTGCTCATGTTCTCAACCACGCCCAAAACCGGAATATCCACCTTGCGGAACATCTCGATCCCCTTCTGGCCGTCCATCAACGCCATATCCTGGGGCGTGGTCACCACCAGCGCACCGGTGACCGGTACCTTCTGCGCCAGCGTGAGCTGGATATCCCCGGTCCCGGGCGGCATATCCACCACCAGATAGTCCAGGTTGTCCCAGAGGGTCTGACCCACCAGCTGCTGAACCGCGCCACTGACCATGGGCCCCCGCCAGATCATGGGCGTCTTGTCCGTAATCATGAAAGCCATGGACATGGCCTGGATACCATGCGCTTCGACGGGCACAAAATACTTATCCTGCTTTGTCTCCGGCCGGTGGCCTTCGGGAATACCCAGCATCAGGCCCACGTTGGGCCCATAGATGTCGGCGTCCAGGATGCCCACACGCGCGCCCTCGCCGGCCAGAGCCAGTGCCAGGTTCACGGCCGTGGTGGACTTACCCACCCCGCCCTTGCCAGAGGCTACCGCAATCACGTTGCTCACACCGCCCATAGCGTGCAGATCCCCCTGGGCCTTGTGGGGATGGATATTGTGACTGGTGGTGATGTGCACCTCTTCAACACCCTCCACATCCTCGATGGCGTGGGTCAGCAGCGAGCGGGCGCCTCCGGCGATCCCCTGCCACGCATAACCCAGCTGGATCTCGAAGGACACCCGCCCCCCCTCAATGGCCAGGTTGCGGATGGCTCCCAGCGACAACAGGTCCTGCTTCAGATAAGGATCGATATACTGGCGAATGGCCTGCTCAACGGCGTTCTGGTCGATCTCGCTCATGCTGCTCCCGGAAACAATGGATTCCAATGCCACCATGATACGCCCGCCGCCCGGGAGACGGCCAGAAAGGCGGGATGAAAAAAACGCCGCTGAACGGTATCATCGGCAGTCCCAACACCAATCACGGAGCCAGCCAACTCCCATGAGCGAGCCGAGCGCCCATCGCCGCGACATCCTGGTCACCAGTGCCCTGCCCTACGCCAATGGCCCCATACACCTGGGCCACCTGCTGGAGTACATCCAGACCGACATCTGGGTACGCTACCAGAAGCTGCGCGGGGAAAACTGCCACTACGTGTGCGCGGACGACGCCCACGGCACCGCCATCATGCTGCGCGCCGAACGCGAAGGGATCACGCCGGAACAGCTGATCAACCGGATCCAGGCCGAGCACGAGCGGGATTTCGGCGGTTTCCTGATTGAGTTCGACAACTATTACTCCACCCACTCGGAAGAAAACCGCGAGCTGTCCGCCTACATCTACCAGAAGCTGCGCGACCGGGGCCACATCGCGACCCGGAACATCACCCAGGCTTACGATCCCGAAAAGGGAATGTTCCTGGCGGACCGGTTCATTGAGGGAACCTGCCCGCGCTGCCGTGCGCCCGGCCAGTACGGCGACAACTGTGAGGCCTGCGGCGCCACCTACACGCCCATGGAGCTGATCGAGCCGAAATCCGCGCTCTCTGGCGCCACTCCTGAGGAACGGGAATCCGAGCATTTCTTCTTCACCCTGCCGGATTTCGCCGACTTCCTGCGCGACTGGACCAACAGTGGCGCCCTCCAGCCGGGCATGGCCAATAAGCTGGCGGAATGGCTCGATGCCGGCCTGCAGGATTGGGACATCAGCCGTGACGCCCCCTACTTCGGCTTCGAGATTCCCGACTCCCCTGGTAAATACTTCTACGTCTGGGTGGACGCCCCCGTGGGGTATCTCGCCAGCTTCCAGAACCTGTGCAACCGTCGCGGCGACATCGACTTTGACCACTACTGGCGCGAGGACTCCACCGCTGAGGTCTATCATTTCATTGGCAAGGACATTGTTAACTTCCATGCGCTGTTCTGGCCCGCGATGCTCAAGACTGCGGGCTTGCGCACGCCCACGGCCATCAACTGCCATGGTTTCGTGACCGTCAACGGGCAGAAGATGTCCAAATCCCGCGGCACCTTCATCATGGCTCGCACTTACCTGGAGCACCTGCATCCGGAGTACCTGCGCTACTACTTCGCGGCCAAACTCACCGCGGGCGTGGACGACATGGACCTGAACCTGGATGACTTCGTCCAGAAGGTGAATTCCGACCTGGTGGGCAAGGTGGTCAATATCGCCAGCCGCAGCGCCGGCTTTATCACCAAGCAGTTTGACGGCCGCCTGGGCTCTGACATCACCGAACCGGAGCGTCTGAAGGAATTCACTGACGCGGCCGACGAGATTGCCGGCTACTACGAGGAACTGGAGATCGGCCGTGCCATGAAGCGCGTCATGGAACTGGCGGACCGTGCTAACCAGTACGTGGATGAGCAGAAGCCCTGGGTTCTGGCGAAAGACGAGGCAACCCGCGATCAGGTACAGGCCATCAGCACCAATGCGCTGAACATGTTCCGCGTTCTGATGATCTACCTGGCACCGGTACTACCGGAAACCGCCCGTAACGCGGAAGCCTTCCTCAACACCAGCCTGGACTGGCAACGGCTTGAGGATCACCTGCTGGACCACGAGATCAACAAATTCAAGCCGCTGATGAAGCGCATCGACTCCAAGCAGATCGATGCCATGCTCGAAGCCTCAAAAGAAGCCGTGGCCCAGGATCAACAGACCAGCCAACAGCCCGCACAAACACAGGAGCAATCAGACGTGGAGCCCATTGCCGAACAGATCGAGTTCGATGACTTCACGAAGGTGGACCTGCGGGTGGCGAAGATCGAGAACGCGGAGCACGTTGAGGGCGCGGACAAGCTGCTGAAGCTGACCCTGGATATCGGGGCGGAACAGCGCCAGGTGTTTGCCGGCATCAAGACAGCCTACGCACCGGAGGACCTGATCGGCCGGCTGACCGTGGTGGTGGCCAACCTGAAGCCACGGAAGATGAAGTTCGGGATGTCCGAAGGGATGGTCCTGGCTGCGGGGCCCGGAGGTGAGGCTATCTGGCTTCTGGCGCCGGATTCCGGGGCTACGCCTGGATTGCGGGTTATGTAACAATGTCGCGGGAATGATGGTGGATTGCAGGGCGGGGAGCCGGGAGGTCTTCCCGGGAATCGCCACAAGTACGTCCCTGTAGGCTGCTCTTCCGCCATCCATGGCTCCAGAGCTTCCCGGGAAGACCTCCCGGCTCCCCACCTCCCCAGCACCACGGTGTCGCACCCATTCAAATGGAAGGTTGACAGCCAGCTGCGAGCTCGAAGGGATTGGGCTGGGTAGTGCCTTACGGGAAGCTCTGGAGCCATGGATGGCGGAAGAGCAGCGTACAGGGATGTATTTACAGCGTTTCCCGTAAGGCACTACCCAGCCCAATCCCCCACAAAAGAGCCAAACACATAGAGAAGCATGACTGAATACCTGCTCATTCTGATCAGCACGGTCCTGGTCAACAACTTCGTGCTGGCCCAATTCCTGGGACTGTGCCCCTTCATGGGCGTCTCCAACAAACTGGAGACCGCCATGGGCATGTCCATGGCCACCACCTTCGTGCTGACACTGGCCTCCGTTTGCAGTTACCTCGTCAACACCTGGATCCTGGAACCCCTGCAGGTCGAATACCTGAGGACCATCAGCTTCATCCTCGTCATCGCCGTAGTCGTGCAGTTCACTGAAATGGCCGTACGCCACACCAGCCCCCTGCTCCACCGGGTGCTCGGCATCTTCCTGCCGCTGATCACCACCAACTGCGCGGTACTCGGCGTGGCCCTGCTCAACATCCAGAAGCAGAACAGCTTCCTCGAATCCGTCCTTTATGGCTTCGGCGCCGCCGCCGGCTTCTCGCTGGTCCTGGTACTGTTCTCCGCCATGCGCGAGCGCATCGCCGCCGCCGATGTGCCCCAGCCGTTCCAGGGGGCCGCCATTGGCATGATCACCGCCGGCATCATGTCGCTGGCCTTCATGGGTTTCACCGGCATGGTCCAGGTATGAGAGGGTTGCCCGCATGTGGATGAACCTGTTGCTCGCCATCGCCACCCTGCTGCTGCTTGCTGGCGCTTTCGGGGCCCTGCTGGGCTACGCCTCGGTGCGCCTGCGCCGGGATGACGACTCACTGGTGGAACAGATCGATGCCACCCTGCCCCAGACCCAGTGTGGCCAGTGCGGCTACCCCGGCTGCCGACCCTACGCGGAAGCCATCGCGGAGGGCGACGCCATCAACAAGTGCCCGCCCGGCGGCGAAGCCACCATCCAGAGCCTGGCCAACCTGCTGGATGTGGAGCCGCAGCCGCTGGATGCGGAGCATGGCGAGGAACAGCCGAAACGGGTGGCCACCATCCGGGAAGCCGAGTGCATTGGCTGCACCAAGTGCATCCAGGCCTGCCCTGTGGACGCCATCGTAGGCGCACCGAAGTTCATGCACACCGTGATCGAGAGCGAATGCACCGGCTGTGACCTCTGCGTGGACCCCTGCCCGGTGGACTGCATCGACATGATCGAAGTGGCTAAGGGCATCGACGACTGGGTTCCCCCGCACCCAGCGGAGCGACCGCTGACTCATGATCCCGTGATCGCCACGGACCAGCGTCCCGCGGAGGTTCCGGCCTGATGGGCACCCGGTTTGATTTTCCGGGCGGCATTCATCCGCCGGACAACAAAGAGCAGTCACTGCAGTTGCCCATCCGCCAGGCGCTGCTGCCGGAGCAGCTGATCGTCCCCCTGCGCCAGCATCGCGGCGATCCCGGGCGGGTTCTGGTGCACGTTGGCGACCAGGTTCTCACCGGGCAGCCACTGAGTGACGGTGAACCAGGGCTCTCGGTACCGGTGCACGCCCCCACCTCGGGCACGGTCATCGCCATCGAACCCCACGCCATACCCCACCCGTCGGGGTTGGAGGAAACCTGTATCCAGATCGAGGCGGATGGCCGGGACCGATGGTGCGAGCTGACGCCCTGCCCGACTGACGCCAGCGCCCTCGAGCGCTACGATCACCTGCACCAAACGGGCGTTGTGGGCCTGGGTGGGGCCGGTTTCCCCACCCGCGACAAGCTGCGGAGCGCTGGGGAAGCGCCTGAATGCCTGATCCTCAATGGAGCGGAGTGTGAGCCCTACATCACCGCCGACCAGGCCCTGATGCGCGAACGGCCTGAATCCGTGATCACCGGCGCCCAGGCCCTGTGGCAGCTGGTGGGGGCCGGGCAGTGCCTGATTGGCATCGAGGACAACAAGCCGGACGCCATTGAGGCCCTCCGCCGGGCCGCGGAAGGCACCGGCATTGAGATCCAGGTAGTGCCAACACGTTACCCCTCCGGCGGCGAACGCCAGCTGATCCAGCTTCTCACGGGGCGCGAGGTCCCTTCAGGCGGCCTTCCTGCGGACGTGGGGGTGCTCTGCCAGAACGTATCCACGGCCGTGGCCGTGGACCGGTCCCTTCGCCTGGGCGAGCCCGTCATCCAGCGGATCACCACGCTCACGGGCAATGCGCTGGCCCGCCCCGGCAACATTGAGGCGCGCATCGGCACGCCCCTGGATCACCTGCTCTTCGAGGCTGGGCTGGATCCTGAACGCCTGCATCGACTGATCATGGGCGGGCCCCTGATGGGTTTCGACCTCACCACTACCGGCCTGCCCCTGATCAAGACCGCCAACTGCCTGATCGCGGGCACTGCCGACGAGTTCCCGGACCCACCGATACCGCAGCCGTGCATCCGCTGCGGCCTGTGCGAGCAAGCCTGCCCCGTGGACCTGCTGCCCCAGCAGCTCTACTGGTTCGCCAGCGCCGGCGAACACCAGAAGGCGGAGCATTTCGATCTGTTCGACTGCATCGAGTGCGGCGCCTGCGACTGGGTCTGCCCCAGCCACCTGCCACTGACGGATTACTACCGCCACAGCAAAGGCGTGCTTCGCCAGGAGAAGAAGGAACAGGCCGAGGCGGATCATGCCCGGAAACGGTTTGAGGAACGCCAGGCGCGGATGGAGCGGGAACAGGCGGAGCGCGAGGAGCGCCGCCGGGCACGGCAACAGGCGCGCCAGCAACGCCAGACTGAGGCAACAGACGAACCCGGTACTGAAACGACACCGGAACGGGCGGCGCCGGGCCCGGACCGTGAGACCCTGATCCAGCGCCGGGACCAGGCCCGCCAGAAGGTCGAGGAAGCCGAGGCCCGCGTGGCCGAAGCCCGGGAGCAGACCCCGGAGGCGGTGCCCAAGCTGGAGCGCGCCCTGAACAAGCACCGCAAGCGCCTTGAAGCCGCTGAGCAGGCCCTTGGCGATACGGGCGGGGAGGCCTGAGGATGCTGACCACCCAGCGGATCATGCTCTGGGTCATGGCGGCGACCCTGCCCGGCCTTCTGGCGCTCATCCACTTCTTCGGATGGGGCGTACTGATCAATGTGATCTGGTGCATGGGCGTCGCCATGGCGACGGAAGCCCTCATCCTCTGGCTGCGGGGCCGCCCCATCCAGCGCACCCTCATGGACGCCAGTGCCGCGCTCACCGGGCTGCTTCTGGGGCTATCCCTGCCGCCGCTGCTGCCCTGGTGGATCGCGCTGGTGGCCACGGCGAGTGCCATCATCCTGGCCAAGCATCTCTACGGCGGGCTCGGCAGCAACCTGTTCAACCCGGCCATGGTCGGTTACGCCCTGGTTCTGGTGAGCTTCCCGGAAGCCATGAGCACACGCTGGGCCCTGCCCCTGTCACTGCAGGAGACCCCGCTCAGCCTTCTCGACAGTCTGTCCGTGTTCACCGGGCTGGGCCCAGCCTCTGTGGACGCCTTCACCGGCGCCACACCCCTGGATGACTACAAGCACGCCATCGAAGGGGCGGTGGTCAGCCAGGTCACCGCCGCCCCCATTTACGGCAACCGGGTTGCCCTGGGCTGGGAATGGGTCAACCTGGGGTTTCTGGCCGGCGGCCTTTTGCTGATCCAGCGTCGGATCATCACCTGGCACATCCCCGTCAGCCTGCTTGGGGCCCTGACCTTCATGGCCCTGCTGTTCGGCTATGATCCGGACCAGTCCGTGCCCCTGAGCCTGCATTTGCTGGCCGGTGGCACCATGTTCGGCGCCTTCTTCATCGCCACCGACCCGGTCTCGGCCGCCACCTCCAACCGCGGCAAACTCTGGTACGGCGCCGGCATTGGTGTGCTGCTCTACACCATCCGAGCCTGGGGCAGTTACCCGGACGCCGTCGCCTTCGCCGTGCTGTTGATGAACCTGGCCGTGCCCTTCCTGGACTACTACACACGGCCACGCACACGGGGCCACCGACGGGCGGGGCGGGGAGTGCCCTCATGAGCGGAGCATTGCGGGCCATCCAACGTAACGCCCTGGGACTGGGCCTGTTCGCTGCCCTGACCGCCGGGGCAATCGGTGTGACCCATATCCTGACCGCCGAGCGCATTGAGCAGCAGCGCGAACTGGCCACAGCCCGGGCACGCGCTGCCGTCCTGCCTGAGGCAGTATCCCTGGATGCCGACAACACCCACCCCGTCACTCTGCCGGCAAACGATGCAACGGGCATCCGGGAAGGCGCCGAGGCCATGCTTGTCACCCCCGACAACAACGCCCCCATCCTGATCATGCCGGTCACGGCACCGAATGGGTATTCGGGACGCATCGACCTGATCCTGGGCGTCCGGGGGGATGGCACACTCACCGGCGTGCGCGCCACTGACCATCAGGAGACACCGGGCCTGGGCGATGCCATCGAGGTGGCGAAGAGCGACTGGATACTGGCTTTCAACGGGCGATCACTGGACAATCCGGTCCCTGAGCAATGGGGCGTTGGCGGAGACAACGCCTTTGACGCGCTGAGCGGCGCGACCATCACCAGTCGGGCCGTGGTGGACGCGGTCCGCCGTGGGCTGGTATTCACAGCGGCCCATAAGGACCGCCTTTTTGCCACCAATAATGGGGAAGGAGCCGGAAACCCATGAGCGCAACCCCCAGCCGGATCATCCTTGACGGCCTCTGGCGCAACAACCCGGCGCTGGTGCAGCTGCTGGGCCTGTGCCCGCTTCTGGCCGTCACCAACACCGTGGTCAACGCCATAGGACTGGGCCTGGCCACGCTGATGGTGGTGACCGGCTCCAACATGGCCGTCTCCCTCATCCGTCACCAGGTGACCGACTCCATGCGACTGCCGGCCTTCGTCATGATCATTGCCGCCCTGGTCACCTGCACCGAGCTGATCATGAAGGCCTACGCCTACCAGCTCTACCAGATCCTGGGCATATTCATTCCGTTGATCGTGACCAACTGCGCCATTCTGGGCCGCGCCGAGGCCTTCGCCAGCCGCAACCCATTGCCTCAGGCCACCCTCGATGGCCTGATGACCGGCCTGGGGTTCCTGGCCGTGCTGGTGCTTCTCGGTGGTATGCGGGAGCTGGTGGGCTACGGCACCCTGCTGGCGGACGCCCACCTGCTCTTCGGCGAGGGGGCCCGGGACTGGACCCTAACCGTCTTCCCGGATTACCGGCAGGCACTGATCGCCGTGCTCCCGCCAGGGGCCTTCATCGGTCTGGGGCTGATCATTGCCCTGCGCAACCGTATCGATCACCACATCCAGCAACAGCAGCAGGCCCGCCAGGCGCCCGTGGAAAGCGGGCACAAACGGGTCCGTGTCACAGGAACCTTCTCATGAACGACACCAAGCGTGAAGCCATCTTTGCCCGCCTGAAGGAGGCCAATCCCGCGCCCACCACGGAGCTCAACTACAGCACGCCCTTTGAGCTCCTGGTCGCGGTCATCCTCTCCGCCCAGGCCACTGACGTGGGCGTGAACAAGGCAACATCGAAACTGTTTCCCGTCGCGAATACCCCGGAAGCGATCCTGGAGCTGGGCGAGGAAGGCCTGAAGGACTACATCAAGACCATCGGCCTCTACAACAGCAAGGCCACCAACATCATCAAGGCGTGCCGGATGCTGGTGGAGCAACACGACTCCCAGGTGCCGCAGACCCGCAAGGAACTGGAAGCCTTACCCGGAGTGGGCCGCAAGACCGCCAACGTGATCCTGAACACCGCCTTTGACCAGCCCACTATGGCAGTGGACACCCACATTTACCGGGTGGCGAACCGCACCGGCATCGCGCCCGGGAAAAACGTGCGGGAAGTGGAAGAGAACCTGATGAAGCGCGTCCCTAAGGCTTACCTCAAGGACGCGCATCACTGGCTGATCCTCCATGGCCGCTACACCTGCCTGGCCCGCAGGCCCCGTTGCGGCAGCTGCGTCATCGAGGATCTGTGCGAGTACAAAGAGAAAACAGCTGACTGAGCCTTTTCACTCCTTGCCCATCATGGCGGTCTTAACGCTTTCCTGGGCGGGAACGTCACCCAGCCAGATGCCGAATACGGCCTTCTTGAACGCCATGCCACCGTCAACGGTGCCCGTGCGCTCACCGTTCTTGTAACCGACAATCCCTTCGTCCGGGAGATAGGCAATCTGGAACTGGTCGCCCTCCTCGATCTCGTCCTCGAACAGGCCGATGAACGAATCAATCTGCTCCTGGATCGGCTCCATATTGCCATCCGTCGCGTTCTCAAAACCTTCCATGGTGGCTTCGGTCATGTTCTCACTGTTGATCATGCCTGAAATGATATCCAGCTGGATGGCCATGGGCTTATCCGCTTCAACCACCGCCTGGGCACTGTCAAACGTCTTCGGCAGATAAAGCGAACCAACGTACAGACTCATGAACCACTTGGAGCGGATGCCGGCACCGTTCAGGCTGAGTTCGTTGCCCTCAATCTGGACGGTTCCGGGCAGCTCGACGCCCTCAATGGTCCTCTCCTGAGCCTGTGCCGTAACGGTAAAGGCGCACAGCATCACCAGCGCGAGGGATAGCATCTGTTTCATAACACGTCCTCTTTTTGTATCGATTTGTCAGATGGTGCCCGGAGTCTATCATCGTGACTCAACCCCAAATGCCCATCAGTTCTCAACAGGATTGGCGACTACGGGCACACCACCAACACAAGCCGACTCAATGCGCCTCCCTTGGCGAGCCAGCCTTATCGGCAAACCAGTGATACAGCGCCGGAATGACCACCAGGGTCAACACCGTGGACGTGATCAGCCCGCCTACCACCACCGTCGCCAGCGGTCGCTGCACACCACTGCCCGTGCCGCTGGCTACGAGCAGTGGCAGCAACCCGAGAGACGTGGTCAGCGCCGTCATGAGCACCGGCCGGACACGAAGACAGGCACCCTGGAGCGAAGCATCATCCACCTTCATCCCCTCACGCACCAACTGGTTCAGGTAGGTGACCAGCACCATGCCGTTCTCCAACGCAATACCGAACAGCGCGATGAAGCCGACGGAAGCGGGCACTGACAGGTTCTGGCCGGAAACCCAGAGCGCGGCGATACCGCCCACCAACGCCAACGGGATGTTGAGCAGAATCAAGAGCGTACTGCGCAGCGAACGGAAGCTGATGTAGAGCATCAGGCAGATCAGCGCGAGCGTTACCGGAATCACGATGGCGAAGCGCGCATTGGCCTTTTGCTGCAACTCATACTGGCCGCCCCACTCAAGCAGGTAGCCCGTAGGCAGATCCACCTGCTCGCTGATCGCCTTTTGGCCAGCCTCAACAAAGCTGCCAATATCCCGGCCCTCCACGTTGGCCTGCACTGTTATGTAGCGCTGGGCGTTTTCACGGCTGATCTGGCGCGGGCCACTGATCTTCTCCAGCTTCGCCAGCTGGCTAAGGGGAACCTCAGCCCCATCAGGGGCCTCAATCAGGATATTGCTCATGGCCTCCAGATCGTTCCGGTCCTTTTCCTGATACCGGACATACACATCAAAACGGCGTATCCCCTCGAAGATCTGCCCGGCCGTTGTGCCGCCAACGGCGTTGCGGATGCGCTTCTGCACACGCGCCATGCTGATGCCGTAACGCGCCAGTGCGTCCCTGTCCGGGCGGATGCGCATCTGGGGGGCGCCAATCACCTGGTCCGCTTTGACATCCGCCGCCCCCGGGACCTGGCGCAGCACCCCGGCAATCGCATCCGCCTTTTCCTTCAGGGTATCCAGATCATCGCCATAAAGCTTAACCGCCAGCTCGGACTTCACGCCTCCGACCAGTTCATCCACGGAGAGCTGGATGGGTTGGGTCATGTTGGTCATGATGCCCGGCATGCCTTCAAGCTTTTCCCGTATGGCCTGCTCAATGGCCGCCTGGTCGTCGTAGCCAAGCGCTTCCCACCTGGAGCGCGGCTCCAGCACCACCAGCGAATGCACGGTGTTGATGGGGTCCGCATGGGCGCCGACTTCACCACGGCCCACCCGGCTCACGGCTTTCTTCACCCCCGGAACGCTGAGCATCCGTTTCTCGGCAAGCATGGTGTTGCGCTTGGCCTCACTGAGCGAGATCGAGGGGGCGAACGTCATGTTCACGATCAGGTCGCCCTCATCCATGCGTGGCGCAAACTCCGACCCCAGGCGCGGGAACAGGACCGCCCCCAGGCCAAGAAGGCCCACCGCCAGGAGCACCGCCAGCGAGCGCCGGGCGATGAAGAAGCGCAATACCGGCCGGTAGAGCACCAGGATCCACTGGACGATCAGCGACTCACGCCTATAGCCATGGTCCTCGGACTCACCGGCGATCGGCCGTGAAGGAATCAAACGGCGCCACCACTGCTGCAAGCCACCTTTGCCCCCCTCCCTGGGCCGACGCATGATCAGGCTGGCCAATACCGGCGTGAGAAAGAGCGCGTAGACCAGCGATCCGACCATGCCCAGGGCCACGGTGTAAGCCAGTGGCCGGAAGGTCTTGCCCGCGACCCCGGTCAACGTAAATAACGGCAGGAAGACGACAACGATGATCGCAATGGCGAAGAGGATGGGCGCCGCGACCTCGCGACACGCCCGCGCCACTACCTGGATCCGGGGCTCGTAGCGTTCCGCTTCATGCAGGTGGCGGTCGATGTTCTCCACCATCACGATGGTGCCGTCCACCATCAGGCCAATGGCAATGGCCAGTCCCCCCAGGCTCATCAGGTTCGCGGAGATGTCGAACCAGTACATGCCCACCACCGCGAACAGTACGGAGAACGGAATGGCCGCGGCAACCACCACACTGGGCCGGAAACCACCCATGAATACGAACAGCACCAGCACCACCAGTACGATCCCCTGGAACAGGGCGCTTGAAACCGTATCCACCGCGTTCTGGACCAGGGTCTTCTGCTCGTAATACGGAACGATCTTCACACCCTCGGGCAGGCTGTCCTGGATGGAGGCCAGGCGTTTTTCGACCCGCTGGATCACGGCCGAGGTATTGGCGCCATAGAGCTTGACCACCATCCCCGAGACCACTTCCTTCTCACCATTAAGGGTCTGGAGACCCTGGCGGACTTCACCGCCGATCTCAACACTGGCAATGTCCGCCAGCCGCACCGGGGTGCCATCAACCGTCTTGACGGTTACCCGCTCCAGGTCCCGGATGCCACTGGCCAGCCCCTCGGAGCGGATCACGAACTGCTCACCGCCCTCTTCCAGGAACTGCGCCCCCACGTTCAGGTTGCTGGAACGCACCCGCTCGATCACCTTCTGCAGATCCAGGTCATAGCGCTGCAGGGCATCTGGATTGACGTTCACCTGGTACTGCTTCTTGTGGCCACCAATCCCGAGCACTTCCGTAACGCCCCGCACAGTTTCCATCTTCGGCTTGATCAGCCAATCCTGGATGGTGCGCAACTGGGTCAGGTCGTACTCATCCCTGGGAGCGTCCAGGTAGTAGTAGAGAACCAGACCCTGACCACTGGCGATGGGCCCCATCTGGGGCTCGCCAAAGCCTTCCGGAATGCTTTCCCGCGCTTTCTGCAACCGCTCACTGACCAGCTGACGGGCATGGTAGATATCCGTGCCATCCTCGAAATAGACACTGACCACCGACAGCCCGAAATTCGAGTTGCTCCGGATTTCCCGCACCTTCGGCAGGCCCGTCATGGCCTGCTCGACGGGATAGCTCACATAGGTTTCCACCTCCTCGGGGGCCAGCCCATCGGTCACCGTGAAGACCTGCACCAGCGTCGGGGAGACGTCCGGCACCGCGTCCACGGCCAGTTTCTGCCAGCTCCAGATCCCGCTGGCCAATACCAGAATCCCCAGCAATACCATCAGAAGACGGTTGCGAAGGGACACATCCATCAGTCGTTCAATCATGTTTCAGTGCTCCCGGATCGCGATGGCCTCAGTGGGAATGACCGGCATGCTTGAGTTTCTCACGGCCGAATTCCGCCTTGAGCGTGAAGGTGTTGACGGCGGCGTAACGTTCCCCCGCGTTAAGCCCCTCACGAATGGCCACCTTGCCCCCGGCCTGGCGCCCGAGCTTGACCGCACGGGCCTCGAAGCCCTTATCGGTCCGCACAAACACCCTGGGCCCACCATCCATGGTCTGGATGGCGCTGCGCGGGACCACCACATCCGCATCCACCGTTTCCACGGTCACACGCCCGGTGATGAACTGCCCTGGATACCATTGGCCATCGGCGTTATCCAGGACCACGCGCGCCCTGGCGGAACGGGTCGATTCCTGCATCAGCGGTGATACATAGGTAATAGGGCTGGTGGCCGCAGCGTCGGAATCCGTTGCCTTAACGGTGACACTCTGGCCGGGCTGGACATCATCAATACTCTGGGGAAAGATACTGAGACGCCCCCAGACCCGTTCCCGGCTGGCGATCATGAAGGGCGAATCCCCGGTGGCCCTGGCATCCACCCGCTCACCCCGGGTGAGGTGGCGCTTGATGATGGTGCCATCCACAGGCGCGGTCAGCTCATAGCGGGCAAGGCTGTCCTCGCCCTCAAGGTCCAATGCCTTGATCGCCGCCTCCGTCATGCCCAGTGTGCGCAGCTCACGCCGCGCCAGCTCCACCTTCACGCGGGCCTCGCTCAAGGCCTGGCGACTCTCCTGGAGCTCCGCCTTGGAGGCAATCTGGTCATCAGCCAGGCGCTGCTTGCGCTTGAAGGTGGCCCTGGCCAGCTCAAGACCCGCCTTTGCCGACAGGAACTGCGAGCGCATACGGGCCAGCTCGCGGCTGGAAAGCACGGCCAGCACATCGCCCTTGCTGACCTGGTCACCGCTTTGTTTCAGCAGTTTCTCGGCACGTCCAGAGACACGAGCCGTCACGTGCGTGACCAGCCCCTCGTCGAACACCACTTCACCGGGAAACTCCCGGGTGATGGCCAACGATGCCGGGCCGGCTTCCCGCACCTCCAGGCCGAATTCGTGGATCACCTCGTCCGCCAGGGACAGTTCCCGGTGGGAACCTTCTTCATGGTCATGCGGTGCTTCACCGGCGGCATGCCTGCCCTCTTCTTCATGACCGGAATTGCCATGATCGCGGTGCCCTTGCTCTTGCTGGTGCGCCTTTTCGTGGTTTGAATCATCATGGTCTTCATGTTCCTGTTGTTGGCCATCATGGTTATGGACATGATCGTCATGGGCATGCTGCCCCTCATCATCGCCGCAGCCCGCAAGCACTGCCAGCAGTACCAGTGCGACCAGAGTGTTCCAGCGCTTCATTGCATTGCCTCCCCGGGGGCCAGGCCGGCCGCCTCTTTCAGTTCAAATTGTGCGATACGGGCCTCAAGGAGCAGGTCCTCGCGGGTGCGCTCGGCCTCCCAGACCGCGCCCGTGGCATCAATCAATTCCGCCAGGCCCACGCTGCCCGCGCGATACCCTTTGTCCGTCTGTTCCAGCACCTGCCGCGACGGGGCCAGAATCCGTTCACGATGACGCCGGAGACGTTCCACCAGCCGGGTCAGGCTATCGTGACGGCTGCTCAGGCGTCGTTCGAGTTGACG
Source organism: Salicola sp. AFF1 (assembly GCF_056783195.1). NCBI lineage: Bacteria > Pseudomonadati > Pseudomonadota > Gammaproteobacteria > Oceanospirillales > Halomonadaceae > Salicola > Salicola sp. AFF1. The sequence continues at coordinate 127,058 of NZ_JBXAYL010000002.1, read as the reverse complement.
CCGGCGTTCACGCAACGCCTGGCGCGCCTCATCGGCCTTGCCACGGGCCGCCTCGGCGCGCCCCCCATAGGTGGTCCACAACGGCACCTCAACACCGAGGCCCACGGTGTAACCCGTCTCCGCGGATCCCTGAACCGCCAGACGCTCCCGGTTCAGCGACAGCTCAAGATCGGGAATCCGGCTCGCATCCGCTTCGTGCACCCGGGAACGGGCAGACTCGGTCCGATGGCGTGCAGCCACCAATGCCGGGTGTCCTTCAAGCCGCTCGCGTAGCCGGGCCAGAGACGGGGGGCGCGAAGCATCCACGCCGCTGCCCGATGGCACCGGATCGACCGGCGCCTCCAGCGCCAGCTGACTGCGGAATTGCTGAACAATATCGGCCTGGTGACGGCGCGCATCGGCGAGCGCGGCCTCCGCACGGGCGGCCAACACCCCAAGCCGCTGGGCCTCGCGTGGCGCGATATCCCCGTTGCCAGCACGCTGCTGAGCAATGCGTTCAAATCGCTGGGCCTGACCCTTGCGGCGCTCTGCAATACGAACGCGCGCCCGGGCATGGCGAAGGCGCTGGAAAAGCCTTGCAGTACGATTGGCCACGGAAAGGGAAGCCGCCTGGGCGCTAGCGCGTGCGGCCGACAATGCTTCACCGGCTGCCTCGGCATCGGCGGCACTGCGCCCGCCGACGGGAATCCGTTGGGTCAGGCTCATCCTCTGCACCCGCACGTCATCGGTCTGGAGCTTACGCCCCAGCACATCACCCGCGGTGAGGCTGAATGAGGGGTTGGGCAGGCCACCGGATTCAGCGTACTGCCCTTTTTCACGACGCACGGCCGCGCGCCGGCGCTCGATCTCTGGCGACACCGACCGTGCCTGCTCAATGCTTTGCTGCAGGGTCCAGGTGTCGGCAACCGCACTGGCGGACACACCCAGAGCGAGCGCTACCACTAATACGGCGCACGAACACACCCCTCCCCCACAGACCCGTTTGGGGTTCTGCATGGTAATAACTCCTCAATAGGAAGACCGGAACGATCCGTTGACCGCTCCACGGCACAAAAGGCTCTAGGGAGGTCAGCTCAGGGGTGGGTCGCGCGGCTGGGGAAGTGTGTACCTGGGGGGTGGCTGAGGCGCCTGTACGAGCTGTACTCCGCCTTCAACCGGGACTGTATCGGCAAGAATCACACGGGGCCAGTGAAGGGGCACGGGATCCAGGGACCAGTCGCCAACCTGTTCCCGACTGGAGGGGTCCCCATCCAGCCCGCTCTGGTCCCCGTGAGCCTCATGGGAGAAGTCCGCATGGACTAGGTCCGTGCTCCCCGACTCATAGTCGCCGAGTTGGTGAAAGTGCAGACCGGCACCGAACAACAGCTGAAGCACGAACACAAGCGCCAATGCGGCACTGATCCGGCGCCTGAATCGTGGGGGATTCACCAATGTAATGTCTGCCACATGCGACATCGGGGATGACCAGCCTGGTCGGTGAAGGGCGGTCCGTTGGGATCGACACGCTGGATCATACCCAGCCCCGGGATGCCTTGCAAGGAACCAGCCCATGCGCAAGAATCCCTAAGCATCTTGCCTGGTCATGGTTAACGGAGAATCTTAGTGGGCCACCAGCACAATCATGCAACGGGAGACCAACGGGTCGGTATTGCCATTGCCAGCAACCTGTTGCTCACCCTGGCCCAGGTCGTGGGCGGCCTTCTTTCCGGCAGTCTCGCTCTCATTGCGGATGCCCTGCATAACTTTTCAGACATGGCCTCCATGGTGATCGCGCTGATGGCGCGACGCATCGCACGCCGCCCCGCCGACCCCGCCATGACCTTCGGCTACGGCCGGATTGAAACCGTGGCTGCCCTGGTCAACTACACCACCCTGATCCTGATCGGTCTTTACCTGGCCTTTGAAGGCATCATGCGGCTACTGGCTCCGTCTGAGGTAGCAGGCATGGCGGTTATTGCCCTTGGAGGTCTGGCCCTGGTGGTGGATACGCTCACGGCTGTGCTGACCGGCTCCATCCAGCACGGCGGCGCTAACATCCGCGCCCTCTTCCTGCACAACCTGAGCGATGCACTGACCTCGGTCGCAGTCGTCATCAGTGGCTTGCTCATCGTGCTGTACGACTGGCGACTGATCGATCCCCTGATCACCCTGCTCATCGCTGGCTACATCCTGTGGCTTTCGGCACGCGACATCGGCGGCGTCATCCGGGTTCTGATGCTGGGAAGTCCGCCCGATGTCGACACTGAGGCGGTGCTGGACTGCATACGCGGACTTAACGGCGTGGAAGGGATCCATCATGCCCATTTCTGGCTGATGGAGGAGAATACTGCTGCTCTGGACACCCATGTGGTAGTGGCCAATCATGCGTGGCCCGAGCAGCAGCGGCTCAAGGATGAGATCAGGAACGCGCTGGATACCCACTTTGGCATCCACCATACAACTCTGGAGCTGGAGCCCGCGAGCCACCAGCACGCGGACGCCAGTCTTTACGGTCGGGGCTGATCAGCCCTCGAACAGCACATCACAGGAGAGCCCTTCCTTTTCGAGGATTTCGCGCAGGCGCCGCAGCGCCTCGACCTGGATCTGACGAACCCGCTCACGGGTCAGACCGATCTCTGCCCCCACCTGCTCCAGCGTCATGGTGGCGTAGCCACGCAGCCCAAAGCGCCGGCACAGCACTTCCTGCTGCTTCTCACTGAGCTGCTCCACCCACTCCCCAAGGCACCCCTTGATGTTGCTTTCCTGCAGCAGCGCGGCCGGGTCGGCGGAGCCTTCGTCGGGCACGGTATCGAGCAGGGACTTGTCACCGTTGTGGCCAATGGGTGTATCCACCGACGCAACCCGTTCATTGAGACCGAGCATCCGCTTCACGTCCTTCACCGGCTTATCGCACTTTTCGGCAATTTCCTCGGCGGTGGGCTCATGATCCAGCTGCTGGCTCAACTCCCGGGAAGCGCGCAGGTACAGATTGAGTTCTTTCACCACATGGATGGGGAGCCGAATGGTGCGGGTCTGGTTCATGATGGCCCGCTCAATGGTCTGGCGGATCCACCAGGTGGCGTAAGTGGAAAAACGGAAGCCACGTTCCGGATCGAACTTCTCGACCGCCCGGATCAGCCCCAGGTTGCCCTCCTCAATCAGGTCCAGCAGCGTAAGACCGCGGTTCACATAGCGGCGGGCGATCTTCACCACCAGCCGCAGGTTGCTTTCGATCATGCGCCGGCGACCGCTTTCATCACCATCACGGGCCAAGCGCGCGTAATGCTTTTCCTCTTCCGGCGTCAGCAGCGGTGAGAACCCGATCTCATTGAGATACATTTGGGTGGCATCCGCCTGTTGCTGGCGGCTGGTGTAGCTGTAACGGGACGTGCGCGAGCGCGCGCGCTCAAGCGCTTCCGTGTTGTCCTCGACCAGCTTTTCGGCCTCTTCGTTGGCGGCAACTGCCTCTTCCGGATCCATCACCGCCTCCTCAGCCGATGCGTCAAGCGCTACTTCCTGAACCATCTCTTCAGACATAGTGTTCACCCTGCGTTTACTGATCTACCCCTTGAACGCGTCCGGTCTTGTTCGATTTCTTATCGACCGGTCTTAACGGATCAGCGACGCGGGAGGTACTGCATCGGGTTCACCGGCTCGCCCCGCCTCCTTACCTCGAAGTGGAGCATGGTCCTGTCGGCTCCCGAACTTCCCATCTCAGCGATGGTCTCACCCTGTCCCACATTCTGGCCCTCTTTAACGAGGATACTGCGATTGTGGGCGTAGGCACTGAGGAAGGCTTCACTGTGGTTAACGATGATTAGATTGCCGTAACCCAGCAACCCACTGCCCGCATAAACCACGTTGCCATCCGCAGCAGCCCTGACGGGATCTCCCGCGTCACCCCCGATATCAACACCTTTGTTCACATCGGAGCCGCCTGATGAATATTTCGCAATAATCGGGCCAGAGTGGGGCCATGCCCAGTCGATTTCGGACGACGCTTCATCAGTCACCTGTAACGCATTGTTACTCGGGGAGCCTTGGGAAGGCGTCTCTTTCCTGGTTGGGCTCTGCTCGGAAGGGGTGTTTTGCCCGGATGATGAGCGTCGGTTTGGAGACACTGATCCGCCGTTGTCCCCGGATGCCGCAACATTATCCGGGACCTCCACGTCAAACCGGATCACATCCCCGGGATGGATTTCATAGGGTGGCTCAATATCATTGGCAGCGGCGAGTCTGCGGTAGTCCCAGCCATAGCGCATGGCAATGCTGTAAAGGGTCTCCCCCTTGGAGACGCGGTGATGACCCCAGTCCACTCGCGGGTTGTAATCGCTGTCGAGAAGCAGGTCGGTTGAGTTACAACCGCCGACCAAGAGCACGACCAGAATGGGGAAAAACCGTTCCCGGAGCCACCGGATGCCGGTTCTCGCCTGTTCAGTGATCGCCTGCCCGACGGTTGTGAACCTTAGCCCCACAAGAATTATCCGTTATCTATTTCTCTTTTTTTATTCCTAAAAATTCAAAGCAATTCAATAGAACCTCAGGAGACGTGGATAAACCGCTCTTTTGTTTGAATAAATTTTACACAAAGCCGGTTACGCACCTGCCCTGTTTCGTTACCTGAGGGAACACCCGCCGTAACAGATCACACAACCTCTGTGCACCAGTGCCCAGTCCGGCATATGATCCCGTTCAAGTGTACGATCCACACCGAGGTACCGCCAGTTACCCGACGCTCCTGCTCCTGTTGCCCAGCCACTCCACCAGCAGGATCAGCCCTAGCCCCAACCCCACAAGCATCACCACCAGGCCGGTCTGGGGCGCGCCACCTGTCAACTCGGCATAATGCCAGGGAGCAAGATTCTCATACAGCAATGGGTCAGTTTCCCCACCAGACCGATGACGCCATGCCACGACCTGTTTCCAGGGCCATAGGTTGGTGAGTGACCCCAGCATGAACCCCGTCAAGACCGACAGGGTCACGGACGGAAAACGCGACAGGGTGGCTGCTACCAGGCGCGCCATGGCAATCAGCCCCAGCGCACAGCCACCGGCGAACACCGCCAGCACCGCCAGGGCTGGCTCACGGATGGCATCCAGGATGGGCTCGTAGAGACCAAGCAGCAGCAGGATGAAGCTTCCGGATATACCGGGCAACACCATCGCGGAGATAGCCACAAAACCGGCCGCAAAAGCGATCAGGGGAGTCAGGGCCAGCGTGGCGGGCGTAAGCTGGGCAATACTCCAGGCAACGGTGCTACCAAGCACGAGTCCAAGGGCCGGGGCCAGCGACCAGCGGGGCACCTGGCGCCCCACATGTATCACGGCGCCAACGATCAGGCCTGAAAAAAAGCCCCGCACGAGCATCGGGTGCTCATCAAGCAATGTCCCGATACCATGCGCCAGGGTCACAACACTGAACAGGATCCCGGCCAGCAACAACACAAGGAAGCCGGCATCCATAACCTGCCATGCCCGGCTGAGACTGCGTTCCCGCACCAGGGTCAGACCGGCTTCGGGAATATGGCCAAGCGCGTCCAGAAGACGCTGGTAGATACCAGTAAGCAGCGCCATGGTGCCGCCTGAAACACCAGGCACGATGTCTGCCGCGCCCATCAGGCAGCCCCGCACCACGATGCCGGGGACGGACTGGGCGCGCTGGTCGTTCATCGAACCACGCCGCCTAGCACGGGCACGAAACGCACCGGTTCAATCTCCCGGCGCTCAAATTCGTCCCCATTGCGGGTTATGATTGTGAGCATCTGGGTTTCATACCCCAATGGGGCCACGATGCTGCCGCCATCCGCCAGCTGATCGTACAGCGCCGACGGTACGGTGCCAGGCGCTGCTGTCAGGATCATGCCATCAAACGGCGCTGCCTCCGGCCACCCCTGGCTGCCGTCCCCAAGACGCAGAAACACGTTGCGGTAGCCCAGACGCTGCAACCGCTCGCGTGCCTGACGGTGCAGGCCACCAATGCGTTCAATGCTGTACACCTCTTTACCCAGATAAGCGAGTATTGCCGCCTGATAGCCGGAACCGGTGCCCAGCTCCAGGATCCGCGTGGCACCGGAAGCCAACAGGAGCTCGGTCATACGGGCCACTACATAGGGCTGGGACAGGGTCTGCTGATACCCGATGGGCAGCGCGGTATCCTCGTAAGCACGGTGTGACAGCGCCTCATCCAGAAAGATATGCCGGGGCACATTCGCGATGGCATCCAGTACCTCCGCGCTCTGTATGCCCTCGTCTCTGAGACGCTCCACCAGCCGCATCCGGGTTCGTTGGGAGGTCATGCCAATCCCCTGGAGTTCGGTGTTCATTCAGAGTCCGTCTTTCAGCCAATCATTCAGGTTCTGGAAGGTTTCATAATGGGTCATGTCCACCTTCACCGGTGTGATGGACACGCACCGCTCACGAATCGCGTGAAAGTCGGTTCCGGGGCCCGCGTCGTCCTCGTCCCCGGCGGCACCAATCCACATCCGCTCCCGCCCCCTGGGGCAGTGCACCCGTTGCGGCAGTTCCCCCCGTCCACGATGCCCCAGACGGGTAACCTGGAAGCCCTCAAGCTCGCTCCAGTCCACATCGGGCACATTCACATTGAGTACCGTTCTGGGAGGAACCGCCAATGGATCCGGGCGCAGCAGGAGGCTGCGAACCACCCGGGCCGCCGTATCAAATCGCCAGTTGCCCTCGTTGGCGAGCGAAACCGCGATTGGCGGATGGCTCAGGAGGCGCCCTTCCACTGCGGCAGCCACGGTCCCGGAGTAGATGATGTCGTCACCCAGGTTGGAGTGGGTATTGATGCCGGAAATAACCCGGTCAAACTCAACCCCGAACATGTTTCCGATCCCGAGGTGAACGCAATCCGTCGGCGTTCCATCGATGGCCGTAAAGCCTCCTGCGACCTCCGTGGCGGCCAGCGGCCGCGTCAATGTGAGCGCGTTGCTGGCTCCCGAATGGTCACGATCCGGCGCCGCCACGCGTACGTCGCCCAAATCCTCGAGTGCCTCGTAAAGCACCTTGAGTCCCGGCGAGTGAACCCCATCGTCGTTGGAAAGAAGCAGTTTCATGGCGTTCGGGAACCATCCTCCAGATCCAGAATCTCGTTGATCACCACAGTGGCAAAGGCGCCAGCGGGCAGAAAGAAATCAAACACGGCACTATCGCCAGTCTGCTCCAGAGCGCAGTCTAACGGTTTCAGCACGAGGCTGCGACGATCAGCACGCATTCTCGTGGCGCGCAGCAGCGCCATAAACGCGGGGTGCTGGGCTGCAAATGCCAGTTCCGCCTCAGCCAGAGGCCCCTGGGCACCACAACAGTCATCACCGTACAACGGGCCCGAGGGCCAGGATTCGGGATCGCCCTCCCATTGCTCCCGCCAGTCACCCGCGCGCAGTCTGCGAGCCAGCCACTCATTGAACAACCAGCTCCGAGCGGCGGACAACAGCATGCCGGAACGAGCCCGCTCCCGTGGCCGTTTCAGCCGCTCCGGATCGAGCTCCGCGGCCGCTTGCAGGTTGCCCCCATCACGCCCAAATCGCTGGGATCCAAAATAGTTCGGACAGCCGTTTCTGGCCAGCGCCTGCCAGCGGGAAGCCAGAACCGACTCATCCGCCTCCAGATCCCGGACCCGGAGGCGGAAGCGGTTACCCGCCAGTTCCCCGGTTCGCAGCTTGCGCCGATGACGCTCCGTCGACAGGATCCGCCATTGCCCGGCTATAGACTGCAGCACCGCATCCGTTCTGGCGGGCGCACAGGGCAGACTGAACCATTGCCGTGTAACGGCATGGCGATCCTTGCGCCCGGCATAACCCACCGCCCCCGCCGGACAACCGGCCAGCCGCGCCAGCCCCCGGGCTACCCAGTCGGTATTATCACCACACTTTTCAAGCTGGACGAACAGGTGCTCACCCTCACCGTCGGGCTGCCACCCCAGACTTTCGGTCACCTCGAAGTCCTCGGGAGCCACACGGATCCGGCCCGAGCCCACAGCCTCGCCACCGGCTCTCGGCCATTCCAGAGACCAGTCCGTCATGTATCCCCGCTAGCGCGCCGGCTTTCCACCAGGCAGACCGCCTGGGCCGCAATACCCTCGGCACGCCCAACAAAACCCAGGTGTTCGGTAGTGGTTGCCTTAACGCTAACCCGTTGTGGATTAACGGCAAGGTCCTCCGCAATGTTATGGCGCATGGCGTCCACGTGAGGCCCCATCTTCGGGGCCTGTGCCATGACGGTGGCATCAATATTCACCAGCTGGTACCCCTGCATGCGCACCTGGCGGTAGACCTCGCGCAGCAAGGCACGGCTGTCGGCATCGCGCCAGCGCTGTTCGGTATCCGGGAACCAATGACCGATATCGCCCAGCGCGATGGCGCCAAGAAGTGCATCACTGACAGTGTGCAACAGCACATCACCATCCGAGTGGGCCCTCAGCCCTTGGTCATGGGGGATTACCACGCCACCGATGCGGATATGGTCTCCCTCTTCAAAGGCGTGAACGTCGAACCCCTGCCCGACTCGTATCATCTGCCAGCCCCTTCGGTTTCCCGCTGTTGCTCAATAAACCACGCTGCCATGGCCAGATCCTCCGGCTGAGTAACCTTGATGTTATCCGCCCTGCCCGGCACCACCAACGGCTGATATCCAAGATGCTCCACTGCCGAGGCCTCGTCCGTCACCGACGCGCCCGCGGCGTTGGCGCTGAGTAAGGCGCGCTCAAGGACACCGCGGGGAAAGAGTTGCGGCGTCTGGGCCCGCCAGAGCCGACTGCGCTCGCGCGTGGCAACGACGTAACCGCCTGCATCCACTTCCTTGACGGTGTCGGTGATGGACTGCGCCAGAAGACCGCCTGATTGATCGTTTCCAGCAGCTGCCAGCAGCGCATGGATGTCCGAGGGCGTAATGCAGGGACGGGCGGCATCATGCACCAACACCCGACGATCCGGGGGCAGCGCCAGGGCCCGGAGCCCCGCAAGAACGGAGTCGGCCCGGCTGGCTCCGCCGATACAGGTGCGGACATGGCGGGCCGCGGCACTACGGGTCAGTGGCCACCAGCCGTCATCGGCGCCCAGCGCCACCATAACCGGGGCGTCTGGCAGCGCCCACGCCAGTCGGTCAATCGTGACGTCAATCAGGAGGTCGTTACCGAGACACTGGTACTGTTTGGGACGATCTCCCCCAGCACGGGCACCAATACCCGCAGCGGGAATGACAATGGCTGGTGACTGCGCCTCCACGGCGGTACAAGCCGGCATAGGGGCGGCTCAGGGCTCCACGACCAGGAAAAAGGTCTCATCCTCGCCAATCATGCCCAGGTTGCCGCGGGCACGCTCCTCGATCGCCCGCGAACCATCACCGAGGTTCCTGACCTCGGCGAACAGCTCCTCGTTGCGATCACGGAGTCCGGCATTGATGGCCTTCTGCTCCTCAATCTGCTCCTGCAGGGCCCAGGCGTGGGGCAGACTGTTCTCCCCTGTCCACAGCCTCAGCTGCAGCAACAACGTCAGAACGGCCATGACACCCCACAACCATTTCATGCACAACGCTCCCTCGCGACTCAGGGGGCGTTTCAGCCCCCCTGACCCTTGATTTCTTTGAGGCCGCGGTAAACAGCCCGGTCTCCAAGCTGCTCTTCAATCCGCAGCAGCTGGTTGTATTTGGCCACCCGATCCGAACGGCACAGGGACCCGGTCTTGATCTGACCGGCGCTGGTGGCCACCGCCAGATCCGCGATGGTGGTATCCTCGGTTTCGCCCGAACGGTGCGAGATAACCGCAGTATAGCCGGCTTCCTGAGCCATGCGAACGGCGTCCAGGGTTTCACTGAGACTGCCGATCTGGTTGAACTTGACCAGGATGGAGTTGCCAACCCCTTTATCGATGCCTTCCTTCAGGATCCGGGTATTGGTGACGAACAGATCGTCCCCCACCAGCTGGACCTGGCTGCCCAGGCGGTCGGTCAGGGTCTTCCAGCCGTCCCAGTCGCCCTCGTCCATGCCGTCCTCAATGGAAACAACCGGGAAGCGGTCACACAGCCCCGCCAGATAATCACTGAATTCGGCCGCATTGTACTGCTTGCCTTCGCCCTTGAGGTCATAAACGCCATCACTGTAGAACTCGGAGGAAGCGCAGTCGAGCGCCAGGGTCACGTCTTTGCCCAGCGTATAACCCGCTCCTTCCACGGCTTCCCGTATCGCTTCCAGAGCCGCTTCGTTGGAGGGCAGATCCGGCGCAAACCCGCCTTCGTCCCCCACACCGGTATTCAGCCCCTTGGCGTTGAGCACCTTTTTCAGGCTGTGGAAGATCTCGGCACCGCAGCGCAACGCTTCGCGGAAGGTGGAGGCCGATACCGGCTGGATCATGAATTCCTGGATATCGACGTTATTGTCCGCGTGCTCACCCCCATTGAGGATGTTCATCATGGGCACCGGCAGGGAGAAGGTGCCGGCGCCACCGTTGAGTTCCGCCATGTGCTCGTAAAGGGGTTTTCCCAACGCGGTAGCGGCTGCCTTGGCGCTGGCCAGAGAAACGGCCAGAATCGCATTCGCGCCCAGGTTCTGCTTGTTGTCGGTACCGTCGAGCTCAAGCATGGCGTTGTCGATGGCACGCTGGTCGGCGGCATCCATGCCCTTGAGGGCGCCCCGGATGCGCTCGTTCACGGCGGCCACGGCGGTCTGAACCCCCTTGCCGAGATAGCGGTTCTTGTCCTTGTCGCGCAGCTCCAGCGCTTCCCGTGAACCGGTGGAAGCACCCGAGGGGGCGCAGGCACTGCCGATCTGGCCGGATTCGAGGATCACGTCGGCTTCGACGGTGGGGTTGCCCCGGGAATCCAGAACTTCGCGGGCTTTGATATTGGCGATTGTTGTCATCCGTTCAACCTCTCTTATCGTTGAATCATTCAGTGATTCAGGAAATGAAATCGTTACGCCGTATCCAGGGGCTCAAACCCCTTGATCAAATCATCCAGTTGCTTGAGTTGCGAAAGAAACGGCTCAAGCTGTTCCAGCCGAAGCGCGCATGGCCCGTCGCATTTGGCCTGATCCGGATCCGGGTGCGCCTCCAGGAAAAGGCCGGCCAGTCCCTGTGACAGACCAGCCCGGGCCAGCTCGGTAACCTGTTCGCGGCGCCCGCCGGCGGAGTCGGCGCGGCCGCCGGGCATCTGCAGGGCGTGGGTAACATCGAAAAACACCGGCACCCCAAGCTTCTTCATGGTGCCAAAGCCAAGCATATCCACCACCAGGTTGTTGTAACCGAAACTGGTGCCACGCTCGCACAGGATCACCCGGTCGTTGCCGGCTTCCCCGCACTTGTTGATGATGTGGCTCATTTCATGGGGCGCCAGGAACTGCCCCTTCTTGACGTTGATCACGGCACCCGTGCGGGCCATGGCCACCACCAGATCGGTCTGGCGCGACAGGAACGCTGGCAGCTGGATCACGTCGCAGACGTTGGCGGCCGGTTGGGCCTGGTGCGGTTCGTGCACGTCCGTCAGCACCGGCACACCGTAGCGGTCGCGGACTTCCTCGAGAATGGCCAGCCCCTTGTCCAGACCGGGCCCACGGAATGAATGCATCGAGGAACGGTTGGCCTTGTCGAAAGAGGCCTTGAACACATAGGGGATGCCCAGCTTCGTGCACACCTGGGCGTACGCATCCGCCACTTCCAGCGCCAGCTCCCGCGATTCCAGCACATTCATGCCGCCAAACAGCGTGAAGGGATGGTCATTCGCAATGCGACGCCCTGCAATGTCGATCGTGCTCTGCGCCATGGGGAACGCTCCCAGTGGTCGGGGTCAGGATTCGCTCTTGCGAGCCAACGCAGCTTCCACGAAGCCCTTGAACAGCGGATGGCCGTCACGCGGTGTTGAGGTGAACTCCGGATGGAACTGACAGGCCACGAACCAGGGATGATCCGGCGCTTCAACCATCTCCACCAGGCTGTTGTCACCGGAACGCCCAGCCACCCGCAGGCCGGCCTCCTCCAGTTTGGGCAACAGAAGATTATTCACCTCATACCGGTGGCGATGGCGCTCCCGGACCACATCCTTACCATAGCACCGGTGCGATGTCGTACCCGGTTCCAGTCGGCAATCCTGTGCACCAAGCCGCATTGTGCCGCCCAGGTCCGAGTCCTCGCCGCGAACTTCAACCTCACCGTTCTCATCCACCCATTCAGTGATCAGGCCCACCACGGGATAGGGGGAGTCCTTGCGGAACTCCGTACTGTGAGCACCGGAGAGCCCGGTAATGTTGCGGGCGTACTCAATCACGGCCACCTGCATGCCGAGGCAGATCCCCAGGTAGGGAATGCCGTTTTCGCGGGCATGACGGACAGCACTGATCTTGCCTTCAACGCCGCGCTCGCCAAAACCGCCGGGCACCACGATGCCGTCAACATCCGCCAATGCGCCCACCCCGTCGCGCTCCAGATCCTCGGAGTCGACGTATTTCATCTGCACCTCGGTGCGGGTATGCAGCCCCGCGTGGCTCAACGCCTCGATCAATGACTTATAGGCATCCAGCAGCTCCATGTACTTGCCGACCATCGCAATGGTCACCCTGTTGTCGGGGTTCTGCTCGCACTCGAACACCCGATCCCACTCGGACAGATCCGCCGGCCCCACGCTCAGATTGAAGCGCTCGACGATCAGCTGGTCCAGGTCCATCTCGTGGAGCATGCGCGGGACCCGGTAGATGCTGGGTGCGTCACAGATCGGGATCACCGCCCGCTCTTCCACGTTGGTAAACAGCGCAATCTTGCGCCGCGAGCTGGCATCCACTTCATGCTCGGACCGGCACAGCAGGATATCGGGCTGTAGACCGATGGAGCGCATTTCCTTAACGGAATGCTGGGTCGGCTTGGTTTTCACCTCGCCGGCGGTGGAGATATAGGGGACCAGTGTCAGGTGCATAAACAGGGCCCGCTGGGAACCGACCTCCACGCGCAGCTGGCGGGTCGCCTCCAGGAAGGGCTGGGACTCGATATCGCCCACAGTGCCACCAATCTCCACCAGCGCCACATCCACATCGCCAGCGCCTTCAACGATGCGGCGCTTGATCTCGTCAGTAATGTGGGGAATAACCTGAACGGTACCCCCCAGATAGTCCCCGCGCCGTTCCTTGCGGATAACCTCCTCGTAGACCCGGCCGCTCGTGAAGTTGTTGCGACGGGTCATGGTGGTGCGGATAAAGCGCTCGTAATGGCCTAGATCCAGGTCGGTCTCGGCACCGTCATCGGTGACAAACACCTCACCATGCTGGAACGGGCTCATGGTGCCGGGATCCACATTGATGTAGGGATCGAGCTTGAGGATGGTCACCCGGAGACCGCGCGCCTCCAGGATGGCGGCCAGTGATGCTGATGCAATGCCCTTGCCGAGCGAGGACACAACCCCGCCGGTGACAAAAATATAGCGCGTCATGCGAATCCCGTGTTCTGCCCGATTGCCAGTTTTAGAGGAGGAGGGAGGCGTCGCCTCAAGATGGGGGAACAGACTACCAGAAAGGGGGGCAACCCTCAATTTGCAGAAGATGCGACACTATAACGGCCCGCCGGTGCCTACACTGATAACCATGAAAGAACTCATCGCCGCAATCATTGATATGACCCTCCTTGCCGCCCCCTGGCTTCTGCTCGGCCTGGTGGTCGCGGGCCTTGTACGTGGACTGGTCCCCCGTGCCCGCATCCAGCAATGGCTCAGCGGCGGTGGTATACGGCCCATCCTGCGCGGTGCCGTGCTGGGCGTTCCCCTGCCGATGTGCTCCTGCGGCGCCATTCCAACCGCGCTGGCATTGTACCGCGGCGGCGCGGGGCGTGGCCCCACCACATCCTTCCTGGTGGGGACACCGGGCGCGGGCATTGACTCACTCTCCCTGACCTTCGTGCTGATGGGCCCATTCATGATGGTGGCCCGTGCGCTGGGGGCACTGGTGGCAGCCGTCAGCACGGGCCTGCTCACGGCCCTGAGCCAGGGCGGGGCTACGGCCAGGCAGGCGAATGAGAACAAAGGCGATTGCTGCTCTTCAGGCTGCAGTAGCGGCAATGTCATGGCGGATGCCGACGAGACGGCGCCCGGCGTGCGCCACGGGCTGCGCTATGCGTTTACCGAAATGCTGGATGACATCAGCGTTTGGATCGCGATTGGCCTTGGCGTTGCCGGGCTTCTGATCACGCTCACCCCACCCCAGGGGATGGCGGTACTGGGCGGCGGCGTGGGGCCCATGCTGTTGATGGCACTGATAGGCGTGCCTCTCTACCTTTGTGCCGCCGCCACCACCCCAATCGCGGCGGCCCTGATGCTTGAAGGCCTCTCCCCGGGCACCGCCCTAGTGCTGATGCTGGCCGGGCCGGTAACGAGCCTGGCCACCCTCAGTATCTTCCAGCGGGAAATGGGGACCAGTGCGCTGCTGCTCTACCTTGCTGGCATTGTCCTGAGCACGGTGGCGGCCGGGTTGGTGACCGACTCCGTTATTGCTGGGCTGGGCCTGGATATCCAGGGATCAGTCCAGGAGATCCAGCAATGGATACCAATCTGGCTCGAATGGGGTGCACTGATCCTTCTGGTGGTCATGGCCCTGCCCTGGCTCCGGCGCATGCTCATAAAGGAAACCCATGATGACTGACCCGGAAAACCCAGAAGCCAGAACAACGCATCAGGATGGGGCGACAAAGCGCCACGAAGCCCGGCGCTACCAGGTGAGCACCAACCGTGGCCAGGCGCGCCACCATGTGCGTTACGTTGAAAGTGGTGGCGCGGTTGAGGAACTGGGCTCCGGCGAATGCGATCTGTGCCGCGCCGTACCGGTCAGATAACGGCTTTCGCGGCCGCCCTGCCCGCGTTACGCCCTGAAAACAGGCACCCGCCCAGGAAGGTCCCTTCCAGTGCGCGGTAGCCATGCATACCGCCACCACCGAAACCGGCTGCCTCGCCCACTGCATAGAGCCCCGGAATACGCTCGCCCTGCTCGTTCAGCACCTGGGCTTCCAGGTCCGTCTCCAAACCGCCCAAGGTCTTGCGGGTCAGTATATTGAGCCGCACCGCGATCAACGGGCCGTGGGCGGGGTCCAGCATCCGGTGTGGCCTGGCGGTTCGCACCATCCTGTCGCCCTTGAACTGGCGGGCATTATGCATGGCCATTACCTGGAAATCCTTGCTGAAAGGGTTGGCCAGCTGCTGGTCACGCGCCTCGATCTGGCGCCGGATATCCGTGGGATCCAGAAGGTAGTCGCCACTGAGCCTGTTCATGCCCGCAACCAGGTCCTCAATGGTGTCCTCGACGACAAAGTCCGCGCCGTGCTCCTTGAAGGCCTCAACCGGCCCTGTCCCTTTCCGGCCGAAGGGGCGCTTCAGTGTCTGCATCCAGCTCTTGCTGGTGATGTCCGGGTTCTGTTCAGAACCTGAAAGCGCGAACTCCCGCTTGATGATGCTCTGGTCCAGAATGAACCAGCTGTAGTCATAACCGGTCGACTGGATATGCGCCAGCTGGCCCAGAGTGTCCGAGCCGGGGTAGAGCGGCGCTGGGAAGCGCTTCCCGGTCGCATCGAACCACAATGACGACGGGCCTGGAAGAATGCGGATGCCGTGATTCGGCCAGATGGCGTTCCAGTTCTGGATGCCCTCAACGTAATGCCACATGCGATCCGGGTTGATCACACGCGCGCCAGCAGCCTCGCTGATGCCGATCATGCGACCGTCCACATGGGCCGGAACCCCGCAGACCATCCGCTGCGGCGGCTGGCCAAGACGTGCCGGCCAATTGCGGCGCACCATTTCATGGTTGCCGCCAATCCCGCCCGAAGCCACGATCACGGCCTGGGCCCGGAACTCAAAATCACCCTGCTCGTCACGGTTGGTCGCAACGCCGCGTTCCGCAGGGTCATCCGCCAGAACCTTGCCCCGAACGCCGTCCACGTGAGCCCCCGTGGTCAACAGATCGTCCACACGATGCCGCCAACTGAAACGGATCAGGCCCTTGGTTTCAGCTTCACGGGCCCGGCGCTCAAATGGCTCAACAATGCCCGGGCCCGTGCCCCAGGTAATATGGAACCGGGGCACGGAGTTGCCATGACCGCAGGCATCATACCCACCGCGCTCGGCCCAGCCGAGAACCGGGAAGATCCGATGCCCCATCTCGCGCAGCCAGGCCCGTTTCTCGCCCGCCGCGAAATCCACATAGGCTTCAGCCACCCGCCGTGGCCAGTAATCCTCGGCACGATCAAAACCGGCAGTGCCCAACCAGTCCTGCCAGGCAAGTTCCGGCGAATCCTTGATGCCCATCCGTCGCTGTTCGGGCGAGTCGATGAACAGCAATCCTCCCAGCGACCAATAAGCCTGGCCACCCAGATTCTGCTCCGGCTCCTGCTCCACAATCAGCACACGCCGGCCTGCATCCGCCAGCTCGGTAGCCGCTACCAAGCCGGCCAGGCCGGCGCCGACGACAATGACATCCGCGTCCTGAGCCATAGCCACCTCTTTTTGTCATTATTGTTGTGCAAAACTGAACCAAAGCGCTCTCCGGATCAAGATCTTCCGGAGCAGTGCCTGGTTCAGCTGCTGGAGTGGGGCAGGCTGTCCGGGTCGATGGATTCCGCTTCATCGGACTGGAAAAGGCCTTCCAGTTCGTCGATGATTTCCTGGTCACTGGGGTTGCGGCTGCCCTTCTCTTGATGGATGGCGTAATACTTGCGCAGCTCCTGCTCATCATGGTCCCGGAAGACCTGAACCGCTTCCCTGGCCTCATCCTCATCCCAGCCGAAGATCTGCAGCAACTGCTCCCCCATGTCCATACTGCCCGCGAGGGTCTCACGGGTAATCACACGGCAACCAAGGTCCATCAGGCGCCATGCATGCTGGCGGTTGCGGGCCCGGGCATAGACCGGAACCGTGGGGAAGTTGCGGCGCACATGGTCAACAATGCGCATGGAATATTCGGCATTTTCCACGGCCACGATAATGGCCTGGGCATCCCGCGCCCCGGCCGTGGTCAACAGATCCACACGGGCCGGATCGCCATAGTAGATGCGGTGCCCGTAACGGCGAATGAAATCCACTTGAAGCGGATTGGCATCCAGGGCGGAAAAGGGAATCTCGGCGCTGTGCAGCAGCCGCCCCACCATCTGCCCAAAGCCCCCGAAACCACAGATCAGCACATTGGGCTTCTCATCGTCCTCGCCCACCGCATCATAGGGCCTGTCCTCGATTCCGGAAGTAGCCAGCATCGGGTCCAGGATCCGTCGGTTGAACAGGAACGTGAAAGGCGTGGCCGCCATGGTCAGGATGACCACTGCGAACAGCACATCGGTAACGGCTTCGCTCATCACGCCATAGGTCATGGCCATGGAGAACAGCACGAACGCCAGCTCCCCACCCTGCGGCATGAGCGCCGCCAGCGCCCGGCTCCCCTTGTCATCAAGGCCCCCAAAGCGGCCCACGGCGTAGAGGATAACGATCTTGAACAGCAACACGGCCCCGGTAACGCCGAACACCAGCCCAGGCATATCCGCCAGCATATGCAGGTCCGCCGACATGCCCACCGACATGAAGAAAAGCCCCATCAAAAGCCCCTTGAAGGGCTCGATGGACAAGTGGATCTCATGCCGGTACTCCGAATCCGCCAGCAGCACCCCGGCCAGGAAAGCGCCCAGCTCCATGGGCATGCCGGCCATTTTAAGGATCTGGGAAACCCCCAGGACCACCAGCAGTGCCGTGGCGGTAAACGTCTCGCGCGCGCCCACGCGGGCCACCGTGCGGAAAACAGGCCGCAGCAGATAGTGGCCGCCCACAATCACTGCGACCAGCACCACCAGCGTCCGGCCAATAGCCAGGGCAATACCCAGGGGGTCCATAACGGCGGTGCTGCCTTCGCCCATCAACGGGATCGCTGCCAGCAACGGCAGCAGGGCAATGTACTTGAACAGCAGCATGGCAAAGGCACTGCGGCCATGGAGCGAGGACAGCTCATTGTGCTCGGACAGCACCTGCATGGCGAAGGCGGTGGAGGAGAACGCCAGGCCCAGAGCAATGATCAGCGAGGTCTGCCAGTCCAGCCCGAAACCGGCCCACGCAACCGCTCCCATGGGAACAGCACACCCCACCACACCCGCCATCCCCTGGCCGAAGATGTTGTGGCGCATCACCCAGAGCCGTTGCGGCGCCAATTCCAGCCCCACCAGGAACAGGAGCAGCACCACGCCGATCTTGGAGAAGCGCAGCATACTCTCAACGTCGTCGATGACACTGAAAAGGGAAGGGCCCATGATGACACCGGCAACCAGGTACCCCAGTACGGCCCCGAAGCCCATCCACTGGAATATGGGCACAGCAACCACTGCTGCAAACAGGAAAAGGGTTACTTCCAGCAGGAAATCCAATGCACGCTCTCCTTAAAGCCGGTTCAATCGGGGCTCACTCGGGCCACGCTGGAAACAGGGGCATACTACAGACGCTAAAGGCCATTGCGAAGCCCGCCGGCAACCCCGTATTGCCGTCCAGGGGAGCAACCCGCTAGTGTTGGCCAGCACCCCGCTTCAGGAGCAATCATGACGCGTTTTTCACTGCTTGATCTTGCGCCCGTTACCGAAGGCAGCACGCCCCGCGACGCACTACTTAACGCCGCCGACCTGGCCCGCCATGCCGAGTCCCTGGGATACGAGCGCTTCTGGATGGCGGAGCACCACAATATGACCGGCATCGCCAGTGCGGCTACCCCAGTGGCACTGGGCCATATAGCCGCCCATACCACCAGCCTCCGCATCGGCGCTGCCGGTATGATGCTGCCCAACCATGCCCCGCTGGTGGTCGCCGAGCAGTTCGGCACCCTGGAAAGCCTCTACCCCGGCCGCGTGGACCTGGGGCTGGGCCGTGCTCCGGGAACGGACCCGGAGACCCTGCGCGCCCTGCGCCGGGACCACCATTCCGCCGCCAACCGGTTCCCCCAGGATGTTCAGGAACTGTTGCATTATCTTGAACCCGTGCAGCCCGGCCAGCGCGTCCAGGCCGTGCCGGGCGCCGGCACCCGGGTACCGGTATGGATCCTCGGTTCCAGTCTTTTCGGCGCCCAGCTGGCAGCCGCGCTGGGCCTGCCCTATGCCTTCGCCTCTCATTTCGCCCCGGACATGCTGGATGAGGCGATCCGGACCTACCGCGACCAGTTCCAGCCATCACAGCGCCTGGCCGAACCCTACGTTGCAGCGGCAGCCAACGTTTTCGCGGCGGATACGGACGCCGAAGGACGCCGGCTCATGACCTCCATGGAGCAGCAGTTCATTGCTCTGCGACGGGGGTCACCCGGGCCACTCCAGCCCCCGGTGGATGACCCGGACAGCCTTGGAACCGCCGCAGAGCGAACCACAGCCCGGCACGCCCTCAAGGAATCCGCTGTCGGCTCCCCGGAAAGCGTACGGCAATGGTTGAGCGCTTTCATTGAGCGTACGAACGCGGATGAATTGATCCTCACCGGCCAGATCCACAACCATGAGGCCCGCAAGCACTCCTTCCGGATTGCCGCTGAGGCGCTTGCGGATGCGGCGGCGTGATGCCACGCCGCTGACAAGGTGTTACGGACGATCACAATCTGTCCAGTTGATTCCTGCCCGGGTCTCGCCTAGCTTGTGGATATGACGCGCACCAAGCGTGGTCAATTTAAGCTCAGTACGCAGTCCAATAACAACGGCGTGAAGGGCGACCCCGCCGGGCAATAAGGAGGTGTGTCATGGGAGCACCCGTCGACGAACTGGAACAGCGCATCAGGGATGCCCAGGACCCACTTGAAGCGATTCTACCCTCGGCAATCACCCTCTCGCTGATGATCCGCAACCGGAAGATGGGCAGCTGGCTGCGGAATGAATTCACCGGTTACAGCGAGGACTCGGCGCTGCCTCCCTATCGCAGGGATATTCCAGGCCACCTGATGACGCGCTCCCCCCAGTATGGTTGGATGCCGGCCCCCATTACCGACCAACAGGAACAGCAGGAAGCCCATCTCGATATCCGGGAAGGCATCCGCAGCCTGGAAAGAACCTGCCTCCGTTACCGCAAGGACAGCTACATCCAGCACTCACTTCCCAAGGATGAGATGCGTGAGCTGCAAGCCAGGGTCAACCTGACCACCGACCTAGCAATCACCATCAACCGCGAGAGCTACTCCGACCTCTTCCGCGTTGTCCGCTCGACGGTGTACCTGTGGCTCGGCGACCTCATTGAGGCGGGATTCAGCGGGGAACACAATTCATTTGAACGATCGGAACGAGCGCAGGCAAGCACTCTGGACACGCCCGAGCACTACTGGCAGCGGGCTATGGACGAGTTCACCAGCCTGCCTGTGCCGGGCATACGCAAGGCTGGCATGCTTGAACGGTTCTTTGGCGGGGCCTGATCAGGTGAGATCCACATCCGGGTAGCGCCGGCGCATCCGCATCAGCCGCACGATGGTCACAATATTGGTAACCACCACCATTGCCTCCGCCAGGCTGGCGCCCACCGAGCCGATGGCGATATTGTTCCCCATCCAGGCAAGCCCCGCCGCCGCAAGGAACAACCGCATGCGGATTCCCCTGAGCAGGAACATACCCAGGGTGCCGAACAGCATCGCCGCGACCGGGAAGACGTCGATCCAGCTCTGCCACGTCAACCAGGCGGCCACGCCACCAATCGCCAACGTGCCCAGCATCACCGGCACATTGCCACGGAACCGGCGCGCCAGATGGATGCGAAGAATGACAAGCCCCGTCAGAACCGCCGCTGTCCAGCTCTGGAACAGCGCATACTGGACCGCGAAGGCCACATTGGCGCCGATCAGCGCCAGCATGAGGCGGTCGTCCCGGGTACTGGCAAAGCCGACAACGCAGAGCCCGAGCGCAACCAGCGCCACCGCCTGTCCGGCCAGTTCCATTGCGGTCATTTCCGCCAGTGCCAGCATGGGGGCTCCCAAACACGAAACTTCCATTATAACGAACGCTGCCAACCTTAGCGCTCCGTAATCGCTGCGGGCACCTGAGTTTCCCCCTACATAAACCGACTTTATTCGCTCGATTTCCCAGTGGCCGCCTCCTCACCAATTTGGTTACGATCATCCACCCCAAACCAACAACCATCTCGGGAGGCAACGCCGAATGCCAGTAGAGCTCGAACGCGTCAGCGGTGATGCAATCCGCCCCTGGGTCCGGGACGTCGCCGACCTCAGGATCCGGGTATTCCGTGAGTGGCCCTACCTGTACGACGGGGACATGGCCTACGAGGAGCAGTACCTCGATACCTATGTCCAGTCGCCCCGCAGCGTCCTGGTCCTGGCACTGGATGGCGACCAGGTGGTGGGGGCCGCCACGGGGCTGCCGCTGGCGGACGAAGAACAAGCCTTCATCCAGCCCTTTGTGGACCTGGGTTACAACCCGGAACACATCTTCTACTTTGGTGAATCCGTGCTGTTACCCGCCTACCGGGGCCAGGGCATTGGGGTGCGTTTTTTCAGTGAACGGGAAGCCCATGCCCGTGAGCTGGGTGGTTTCCAGTACTGCTGCTTCTGTGCGGTGGAAAGGCCAGCCAACCACCCGCTGCGACCGGACGGTTATCAGCCCCTGGATGATTTCTGGCGAAAGCGGGGTTATGAGCCCGTGCCGGAACTGCGGACCCATTACCCCTGGAAGGACATCGACCAGGCCGCGGAAACGGCCAAACCAATGAATTTCTGGATGGGCAAGCTGGCCTGAATCAGGCCGCCGCCGAGAGCGTGCTGTTCACCCGGTTCCGCAGGCGGCCGACCAGCGAGGTGCTGCTGGCCCCGCTCGCCGCCTGGGCACCATCCTCGTTGAATGCCGGGAAGAGCCGCTCACGCAGCCGGTCCGGCAGCGAGAAGGCCGCCACGCGCTTGACCACGGTCGCATACTGGCGCGGCAAACTCGCCGAGTTGTAGTGCAGGCCGTACTTCTCGCACACCGCCTGGACCTGTGGCGAGATTTCGCGGTAGCGGTAGGCGGGAATGTCCGGAAACAGGTGGTGCTCGATCTGGTGGCTGAGGTGCCCGCTCAGGGTGTAGACCCAGCCGGGGCCGGTGAAGTTGCTGGAGCCGGTCATCTGGCGCAGATACCAATGGCCGCGGCTCTCGTTTTCGCACTCCGCCTCGGTGAAGCTCTCCGCTTCCTCGGTGAAGTGGCCACAGAAGATGACACTGGAGGCCCAGAGGTTGCGGATCAGATTGGCGCCGACGTTGCCCACGATCACCACCGGTGCCACGGGCAGGGTCAGCGCCGGGAAGAACACATAGTCCTTGAAGACCTGCCGACCGCCCTTGCGCGCAAAATCACGCAGAAACGCCGCTTTCTCCCGGAACGTCACCTCGCCACTGCGCAGCTTCTCAAACTCCAGCTCATGCGCACCCACGCCCCACTGGAAGAAGACACTGAGGTTGATGAAGTTGATCATCTGCAGCAGGTGCCTGGGACGCCAGGGCGTTTCATCCTCAAGGCGCAGCACCGCGTAACCATAGTCCCGGTCCTTGCCGATGACGTTGGTGAAGGTGTGGTGCTCATAATTGTGGGTGCGCTTCCAGGAGTCCGCCGTGCAGATGGTATCCCATTCATAGGTCTGGGAATTGAGCTCCGGGTCGTTCATCCAGTCATACTGGCCGTGCATCACATTGTGGCCGATCTCCATGTTCTCCAGGATCTTGGCCAGTCCCAGTGAGGCCATGCCGGCCAGCAGGAACGGCGGAATGATCCCCAGGGGCATCAACGCCCGGCCACCGAATTCCAGCGTGCGGTGCAGGCGGATGATGCCTCGTATGTAATCGGCGTCCTTCTGGCCCAGGTCGGCCATCTGCTCATTGCGGATCGCATCCAGGTCCTGGGCGAGATGTTCGAGCTGTTCTTCGTTGAGCTTTTCCATGATGTTTCTCCTTGCGGTGTTGGTTTACAGCGCCAGCTCGACGGGTCCCTGGGGCACAGTGATACAGAGCTGGACGGTTTCCTCGCCATGCCCCGAGGGCTGGCCGGTGTGCTGGTTGATGACGATGCCGCTTGTCTTGCGGCAGGCGCATTGGTGGCAGATCCCCATGCGGCAGCCGTAACGCGGGTTCAAGCCGGCGGCCTCGGCTTCTTCCAGCAGCCGGCGGTCTCCGGCGCTTTCTACCGTGAGGTTGCTGTGGCTGAAATGAACGGTCCCACCCGCGTCCTCACTCACGACAACGCCCGGCCCCACGGCAAAGAGCGTGCTGCTGACCTGGTCCGCCGGCACCCCGGCATCCGCCAGCAGGTTCTGGGCGTGTTCCATCAGCCCGGGAGGACCACAAAGGAAGCAATGGCGGCTCGTAATCCCGTCCACCGTCTGGAGATGATGCGGGCCCAGACGGTCCGGGTTGCGCGGATCCTGTTCCGCCGCCACGATCCGCAGCTCCAGGCTGGGAAGCCGTTTCGCCAGGGCTTCCAGCTTGCGGCCACCGATCACATCCGCCTCGGTACGCACGAAATACAGCACGGTGACCGGGTTGCGCAGATGCCGGTCCGCCATGGCCTCAAGCTGGCTCAGTACCGGCGTAATGCCACTGCCCCCGGTGATGAACAGCAGCGGCTGACCGGGTTCCGGCGCATGGTCTTCCCCGTAGGCCCGGCTGACGCCGATCACATCACCCGGCTGGCAATGGTCCAGCAGCCAGGGGGTGATTTCACCGTCCGGTACCTTCTTGATCGTGACCGTCACGGTGCCATGGCGCTCCCAGTGCGATGGGGAACACGAGAGACTGAAAGGGCGGCTGTACCAGCGGCCTTCTTTCTCCACCTCCAGGTTCAGGTGCTGCCCGGCCCGGAAGCCGCCCCAACGCCGCGCGGGACGCAGGGTCAGGGTCTTGCTGTCATGGGTCTCCTGCTGAATCGCCTCGATGCGCGCCGGGATATAGCGTCGGACCCAGAGTGGATTGATGCTTTCGAGCAATGGATCGAAGTAGGTGGCGGGATGCGCCCGGTTAAAAAGCTGCTCGCCCAGCCAGCGCCAATGGTCATGCCCCAGCCAACGGCTCGGTCCGTGGGCAAACGCTCTGTCCATAATGCCTGATTCCTGCATGACGCCCTCGTGTACATCTGTTTACAGATTGTGTACGACTGTACACAAAGGCTTCGCAGGGTGTCAACGAGCACGAGACGGGGCGCTTCACACGTTTCGATTCCCTCCACTGGCCGGTACACTCCGGGGATGACCCCGCACGCATCCGAACAGAACATGAGCACACAAAAACGACGCCGCCCCGGCGAAACCCGGGAAATGCTGATGGAAGCCGCCCTTACCCTGGTTGGCAGGGGCCGCCACTTCGCCAGCCTTGGCATTCGGGAGGTCACCCGGCAGGCTGAGGTTGTGCCCACATCCTTCTATCGCCACTTTCGTAACATGGACGACCTGGGCCTGACGCTGGTGGACGAGCTCGGGGTGGTGCTGCGGCGGATGATGCGGGAAACACGTGCCAATGTGATGCACGCGGAAAGGTTGATGGACGAATCAGTCGCCATTTTCGTGGATCACGTCCAGGCCAACCGCAACTTCTTCACTTTCATGGCCCAAGGGTTGGCGGGTGAGAGTCAGGCCATTCAGAATGGCATCCGTAACGAGATGCGATTCTTCAGCAGTGAACTGGCGAACGACCTGCGCAACCTCCAGCTCCTGAGGCACCTGAACGATGAAGACCTGGACATGACCTGCGAGCTGGTGGTGCGTACGGTGGCGTTCAGTCTGACCGACATTCTGAGCATCTCAGCGGAGGATGAGGAGGCCCAGACGCGGATCAAGCGCCAGACCACCCGTTTTCTCCGGATGATCTTCATTGGCGCGGATCACTGGCAGAGCAGCTGAGCCCCGACGGAACGGAACCCAGTCAGCCGGGGGCTTTCAGCCGGCGGTTCAACCAATGGCCCAGAAGGCCATAGCGCGGACTCAACAGGAAGGCAGCCAGGAAGAAGACACCGGTCATGGCCGCCATGGTGCCGCCCACGGACACATCCATGGCAATCGCCAGCGGGTAGCCGCACAGGGTCGCCGCCACCCCCACCACAACCCCCAGCAACAGCATCAGTGACAGGCGGTCGGTGAGCAAGTAGGCCGTGGCTGGCGGCACGATCACAAAGGCAATGAACAACACCGCCCCCACGGCGTCGAACGCGGCCACGGCCGTAACACTGGTCAGCCCCAGCAACAGGTAGAACAACAGCGTGGGGGCCAACCCGAGCGCCGCCGCCAGCTGTCGGTCAAAACTCGCGATCTTGAGCTCTTTGTAGAACGCCAGCACAAACAGCAGGTTCACCACCGTCACCAAGGACATCCAGACCACCGCCTGGGGAATATGCCAGCCCCAGAGCGTCAGCGTATCCAGCCATACAAACCCGATCTCGCCCAGCAGCACCGTATGGGTATCAATATGGATATCCCGGGCATAGAGGTTCAGCAGCAACACGCCAGCCGCAAAGAGAACGGGAAACACGAGACCGATGGCCGCATCGCGCTTGACCCGGTGTGTACGGGCGACCATTTCCGTCAGGAAGACGGTCAGTACGCCGGTCAATGCTGCGCCAGCAATCTGGAATGGCCCTGTCTGGGCCTTGGTCAGGAGCCAGACCACCACAATGCCAAAGACAATGGAATGGCTGATGGCGTCGGACAGCATGCTGTTGCGCTGCAGCACCAGGAAGGTCCCCACCAGTGAGCCGGCGGCCGCCACCAGCGCGCCGGTCAGAAGGACCATATACACGGGGTTGGTAAAAAAGGCCTGCATCATGTTGCCTCCTCAACTCTGCCCAGCCGCTCCAACACCTTCTCGGCCTCCTGATAGCCTGCATCCGTCAAGGCCCAATGCGGGCCCTCTACCCGCATATGACTCGCTGGCGCCACAAATCCCTGCTCGTGAAGGCGTTTGAGGATCGGGTCCGTGGCCACTCCGTAGAAGCTGTCCAACATGCTGCGCTCAACCGGGTAAAAGGGGTCCTCATGGTGCTGCGCCAGTTTGTACAGCGTCGTCAGCATCTGGCGCTGCCCGATGGCGCGGCGCTCACGCCAGAGCTTGAACCAGGACCAGAGCACGCCCCTGCCGGGCGCCAGTAGCAGTGAAATCCCCACCAGCACGGAGGCCGCCAGCACTACAACAGGCCCCGTGGCCAGGTGCGGAACGCTGGCACTGAGTAACACCCCCACGATTCCCGAAATCACTCCAATCACCATGGCAAGCATCACCATGTGCTCCAGTCGGGTCACCCACTGGCGGGCCGCTGCCGCCGGCGCAATCACCATGGCCGTCATGAGGACCACGCCCACCATCTGTAACCCCACGACCACGGCAAGCGCGATCATGGCCGTCAGGATACTCTCAAGAACAACCACGGGAAGGCCGATGGAGCCGGCGAACAGAGGGTCAAAGGTAACCAGCTTGAGCTGCTTCCATAACCCCATGACCATCAGCAGCGCCAGCACCGCAATGCCCCCCATGAACCACAGGTCCTGACGGCGCGTGGCGGCCGCCTGGCCGAAGAGAAAGGTATCAAGCCCTCCCTGGGAGGCATTGGACATCCCCTGGATATAGGTCAGCAGCACCACCCCCAGCGCGAATGACACGCTCAGGGCAATACCCAACCCCGCGTCCGTCTTGATGCGGCTGTAGCGCACCACGACCTGCACGAAAAGCGCGGCAATAACGGCAGTGGCCAACGCCCCGGCCATGATCCAACCCAGGTGACGGGTTCCGGCGATCAGGAAGCCAATACACACGCCCGGCAGCGCGGCGTGCGCCAGGGCATCGCCCATCAAGCTCTGCTGGCGCAGCACCGCGAAAGAGCCCAGAAGTCCGCTGACCATGCCGAGCAGCGTTGCCCCCAAAAGGACATTCTGAACGGTGTAATCACCGAGCAGCGCCAGCATCAGCTCCCCACCTCCCGGGTCACGACATCAGCTTCCTCTTCCCCGGAAGCCGGATCCAGAAGCGCGATCCGGCCACCATAGGCCCGACGCAGGTTCTGGCCGGTATAGATGTCCCGCACGCGCCCCTGGGCCACAACGCGCACGTTGAGGATCACGAGCCAATCGAAATAATCACGCACCGTCTGCAGGTCGTGATGGACAACGATGATGGTCTTACCGGCATCCCGCAGCTCCTGCAGAAGCGCCACCACGGTTTTTTCAGTGGTGGCGTCCACCCCCGCCATGGGCTCGTCCAGGAACAGGACATCGGCGTCCTGCACCATGGCGCGGGCCAGGAACACCCGCTGCTGCTGGCCGCCTGAGAGCTTGTTGATCTGGCGCTTGGCAAACGCCTCCATGCCCACGGACTCAAGGGCTTCCATGGCCTTCTGGCGTTCGCGTTTACCCGGCCAGCGCAGCCATCCCAGCTGGCCATAAAGCCCCATCATCACCACATCCAGAACCGTGGTGGGAAAATCCCAATCAACGGCGGAGCGCTGGGGCACATAGGCCACTCGCCGCACCGCCTGACGCGGCGTGTAACCGTGGATGCAGATATGGCCCGCTGTGGGCTTCACCAGCCCCAGCACCGTCTTGATCAAGGTGCTCTTGCCGGCGCCATTAGGACCAATGACAGCCGCCATCACGCCGGGAGGAATATTGACGTCAATGTCCCAGAGCACCGGCCGCCCCTCGTAGGCGACCGTCAGATCTTCGATGTGCAGGGCCAGATCCGGTTCGTGGCGCTGAGTGCAACTCATTACGTTCCCCGCTTATCCGTTGTCCGCCGCTTCGCCGCCGTCCCAGTGATCAGCCAGGCGCTCCGGCCAGGGCGCGACAGTACCGCCGAGGCCCTTGGTGATGGCCTCCGTGTTCGAGCGCAGCATCCCGATATAGGTGCCAGCCTCGGTGCCTCTTTCGCCCATCGCATCCGAATACAGTTCCCCGCCGATCGCCAGGTCATGCCCCTGGTTCGCCGCACCCTGTACAACCGACTCAACCGTGCGCCGACTGATGGTACTTTCAACAAAAATAGCGGGGATGTCGTTCTGCGCTACGGTATCCACCACATTGCGGATGTCCGCGATCGCCGGCTCGCTGTCGGTACTGATCCCCTGGATCCCGAGCACCTCAATATCGTAGGCATCACCGTAATAGCCGAAGGCATCATGGGCCGTAACCAGGGTACGCTGCTGCTCCGGAATGGTGGCAATGCTGCGCCCGACCCACTGATCAAGGGCTTTCAGGTCCGCCTCATAGGCTTCAGAACGCCGGCTCATGGCGCTGCTGCAATCCGGCGCGATCTTCTGCAGTGTCTGCGTCACCGTGGGCACAATCCGCACCCACCTTCCGGGATCCATCCACAGGTGCGGATCGATCCCATAGGTATCATCTTCGTCCGCCGTAAGGAGCTGGTCCTCTGTCATGGACTCCGGCGCCACGGCGACCGTGAGCTTGCGCTTGCCCAGCTGCTTCAGGACCGAGCCCAGCTGGCCCTCAAGGTTGTAACCGTTGTGCAGAATCGCGTCCGCGCTGCGCAGACGTTCAATATCACTGGCCCGAGCCTCGTAAAGATGCGGGTCGATGCCCGGGCCCATCAACGCCTCCACCTCGACGCACTCGCCAGCAACTTGGCGAGCCACATCGGCAATCATCCCTGTTGTTGTGACCAGGCTGGCCGCTCCCGCAACCGCCGGGAAGCCGGGGACCAACAACAGGATCAAACCTTGAATAAGCTGTTTCATAAGACCCCCTCAATCTGTTCGGCCCTAGTTTAGAAAGAATTTTAACAGCAATGCAAACCTTTTTAGCCTCGGCTAACTTTTGTTGTCTTTCTATTGTGCACAGCCGCGCTCTTGGCTATAGTCGCGGCATGACCAGTGATCCCGACACCCCCTCCTCAGCCGACGACAGCCTGCCGCCACCCGAGCAGCACGCCCGTCAGTACGCCGCCGTTCGTGACGCCCATGAAACCGAACTCATTGAGGATTACGTGGAGCTGATCGGCGACCTGCTGGACCATGCAGGCGAGGCCCGGGCAACGGACATCGCCGCACGCATGGGGGTGCGCCAGGCCACGGTGGCACGCATGATCCGGCGGCTGAATGAACTCGGGTTCGTGACCAACGAACCCTACCGGTCCATCTTCCTCACAGACCGTGGCCGTGCCATGGCCAATGATTCGCGCAGACGCCACGCCGTCGTGTTGCAGTTCCTGCGCAGCCTGGGCGTGGATGATGCTACGGCGCGGATTGATGCCGAAGGCATGGAGCACCACGTGAGCGAAAGCACACTCGATGTTATGCGTGAATTCACCCGCAGCCAGAATAATGGTGGCGGCTGAACAGAACGCGTGGTAAGGTGCCCACCTGCGTTGTTCCCTCCGCTTCCCCGGTCGTTCAGACGACCCCTGTTACGCCGGTTGGTCTCCGCACGCTTATCGCGGACTGCATATTGCCAGGGCCATTCCCGACAAGCCGATAACCTGTCCTTCCCTGTTGATCGGGGCAATGGACAACACCCGCTCTGGCGTATTGAACAGGAAAGACTGAATGTCCTTTGACTCCCTCGGCCTGCGGGCTGAACTGAACCGTTCCATCAAGGAACAGGGTTATGATCAGGCGACGGAAATCCAGCAGCAGGCCATTCCGGCCGCGCTCGATGGCCGCGACCTGATGGCCAGTGCCCAGACCGGCACCGGCAAGACCGCTGCTTTTACACTGCCGCTGCTGCAGAAGCTTTCCCAGGGCAAGGCACAGGGCGGGCGCCCGCGCGCTCTGGTGCTCACCCCCACCCGTGAGCTTGCCGCCCAGGTGGAAGACAGTGTGCGCCTGTACGGCCGCCACCTTCAGCTGCGTTCAGCCGCGATCTACGGCGGCGCTGGCATTGGCCCGCAGATTCGTCAGCTCAAGAGCGGCATGGATGTGCTCGTGGCCACGCCCGGGCGCCTGATGGACCATATGGAACGCGGCACGGTGGACCTGTCGGCCATTGAGGTCCTGGTGCTGGACGAAGCAGACCGGATGCTCGACATGGGCTTCCTGCCGGCGATTGAGACCATTGCCCGCACCCTGCCCGATGCGCGCCAGACGCTGCTGTTCTCTGCCACCTTCTCGGCCCCCATCCAGAAGCTGGCCCAGAAGTTCATGAACGAGCCGGAACTGATCCAGAGCGGCGAACGCAACGCCACCGCGGACAATGTGGACCAGAGCGCCTATATGGTGGATGGCGGCCGCAAGCGGGAACTGCTGACGCACCTGATCGGAACCGAGAACTGGCGCCAGGTGCTGGTGTTCACCCGCACCAAGCGCGGCGCGGACCAGCTGGCCAAGCAGCTCGAAACCGACGGTATCCGTTCCACGGCGATCCATGGTGACAAGAGCCAGGGCGCGCGCAACAAGGCCCTGAAGGCGTTCAAGCACGAGAACGTCCGCGCTCTGATCGCCACGGACGTGGCGGCACGCGGTATCGACATTGACCGCCTGGAATACGTGGTGAACTTCGACCTTCCCGATAATCCGGATGACTATGTACACCGGATCGGCCGTACCGGACGCGGTGGCGAAAGCGGCTCCGCCGTCTCGTTCGTCAGCAATCCGGAGAAAGGTCAGTTCAACAGTATCCGCAAAGTGGTCAGCCAGGACATTCCCGCCAATGTGGTTGCCGGTTTTGAGCCGGTCCAGAAAAGCGGGCCTCCGCCGAAGCGCGGTGGCGGCGCACGCCCCAGCGGTGGTCGTCGCAACGGCCCGCCGCGTCGGCGCTGAAACCGTGAACGGGAGCGGACCCTGTCCGCTCCTTCCCCATGCCCGCCCCTGCGTCGCCACCTCTTCCCAAAAACGACAACCGCTTCTTAGCAATCATCATCCGGCTCGTCCATACTCTCTGATTGAACACTAACAACCAATCAGGAGCCGTGCATGTTCACCCATCAGGTGGTCTGGATCACGGGCGCGTCATCCGGAATCGGTGAATCGCTGGCACTCACCTTTGCCGGGCAGCAGGCCCGCCTGGTGCTTTCCGCCAGGCGCGAGGAAGAACTGGAGCGCGTGGCCCAGCGCTGCGAACGCGAAGCAGGCCTGCCCCGGGGCTCCATCATGCTGCTGCCACTCGATATTGCCGACCTGGCATCGGCGCCCAGTAAAACGGATGAGGTTCTGGCCCACTACGGTCACATTGATGTGCTGATCAACAACGCTGGCATCTCCCAGCGGTCGCTGTGCCGTGAGACGGACCTGTCCGTGTACCAGCGGCTGATGGACGTGGACGTCATGGGCCAGATCGCGCTGACCAAGGCGGTTCTCCCGCACATGCTGGAGCGTGGTCGGGGCCACATCGCGGCTACGTCCAGTGTGGCCGGCAAGGTGGGTGTGCGGCAGCGCACCGGCTACTGTGCCGCCAAGCACGCGGTCATGGGCTTCTTCGACGCTCTGCGGGCGGAAGTGGAAGATGAAGGGATTCAGGTTTCCACCATTGTGCCCGGTTTCATTGCCACCCCGATTGCTGAGAACTCGCTGGCCGGCGATGGCAGTGCCTTTGGCGAGGCGGACGGGGATAACGCCAACGGCATGAATGCCGACAAGGCCGCCGAGGTCATTATCAATGGCCTGGGCCGTGGCAAGCGCGAGATCCCGGTCGGTGAAGGCAAGGAAATGATGGCCTTATGGCTCAAGCGCCTGTGGCCAGGGCTGGTATTCCGGTTGACCAAGAAACGCCAGTAACAACCCAACGCCCAGGAGCCGGAGCAGTATCTGCTCCGGCAGTAACGGACACTCAGGGGAGAGCGGGGAAGCTGACTTCCGGCATTTCGCCCGTCAGCGTATGCAGGAAAGCTTCGATCTGCTCCACCTTCTCATCCGACAGTTCACGATTCAGCATCTGGTCCGCCATCAGCTCAATGGCTTTATCCAGCTCTTCAACACTACCGTTATTGAAGTAGGGATAGGTCACGGCAACGTTGCGCAGGGTCGGTGTCTTGAACTTGAACTTATCCGACTCCTTGCCGGTTACAACAAAGCGGCCCTTGTCCGTGGACCCAGGCACCTCAAACCGATGGTAGTTGCTGTCCGTCAGCGCCGGTCCCCGGTGGCAAGCAACACAGCCCGCGTCCACAAACGTTTTCATCCCCTTTTTCTCCTTCTCACTGAGCGCCTGAAGATCGCCCCTGAGGTAACGGTCAAAGCGGGAATTGGGGGTATTCAGGGTGCGTTCAAAGGAGGCAATGGCCTTGGCGACGTTGTCCGCATTGATCGGCTTCTCGCCCGGGAAAGCTTCATCAAACAGCTTGCGGTAGACGTCGAAGCTCGATAGCCGGTCGATGGCCTTATCAAGGTCCATCGCCATTTCCACGTCAGCCTCGATCGGCCCCAATGCCTGCTCTTCCAGATCATCGGCCCGACCGTCCCAGAACTGCTCCTCAAAAAACCCCGCGTTCAAAACCGTTGGTGTGTTGCGTTTACCAACCTGACCACGATGCCCCGTGGCCCTCGGGATGCGGTCCGTCCAGCCCAATGCTGGATTATGGCAGGTCGCACAACTAATCACACCGCTGGATGAAATCCGTGGTTCGAAAAACAGCATCTTACCCAGCTCCACCTTCTCCGGCGTGAGAGAATTGTTTTTAGGTATCGGCGGCATGGCCGGCAAGGGCTCAAAGCGCTCGCGATAATCCGCATAGCCGTCGCTCGCCTGCACTGGGCCTGCGACAGCCAAACTGCCAAGCAACGCGATAAGAACGACAATAGGTACTGCTGTGCGTTTCATTAGCCCTCCCGGTACGATCATGTTGCACAGTCGCCATTCAAACGCAGCCCACCCCAACCATCGATGAGGTAAGTCAAGATCCTTGGATTGGCCTCTTGATCGGGGGCTTGCCGGTTTTTCCCGTAGGCAAGGCAATGGCTGGGACTGATACACTGGCGCCCTGTACACCAACTGAGCAGGGAGTATCGAGCCATGACCACAGAACGGATACTGACGCTGATCCGCCACGCCAAATCCAGCTGGGAGGACGCCAAGCTCCGCGACTTTGACCGCCCCCTCAATGAGCGGGGCCAGCAGGATGCACCGGAAATGGCGCGACGGATGGCCGCGCGCGGCGAACGCCCGGATCATTTTCTGGCCAGCAGTGCCCGGCGGGCCCGCGAAACCGCATTGATCCTGGCCCAAGGGGTTGGATTCCCGGAAGGGGGTATCCACTTCGAGCGCGACCTCTACCTGGCGGACAGCCAGCAATTGCTCAGCACCATCCAGCGATTGCCCGATACCGCACAGAACGCTTGGTTAGTGGGCCACAACCCGGATCTGACGGAACTGGCCAACCTGCTGGCCGGCCCGCAAACGGACAACCTCCCCACCTGCGCGGTCTTCCAGATGGCGTTTGAGGCCGGATCCTGGCGGGATGTGAAGCCGGAGACAGGTCAGTTGCGTGTCTACGACACCCCCAAAGCGCCCTGGCAAGCTAC
Source organism: Salicola sp. AFF1 (assembly GCF_056783195.1). Classification (NCBI taxonomy): domain Bacteria; kingdom Pseudomonadati; phylum Pseudomonadota; class Gammaproteobacteria; order Oceanospirillales; family Halomonadaceae; genus Salicola; species Salicola sp. AFF1. The sequence continues at coordinate 93,699 of NZ_JBXAYL010000002.1, read as the reverse complement.
CTGACGCCGCCGACGCGAACCAGTTCCAAGGGGTTATTGCTACCGGGTTCCTGCGCCAGGATCAGCTCATGGATGCTGCGTTTCTCCGGGGTTATGGATTCACAGAGAAATTCGTTGGCCGGATTCCCCTGGGCCGTCACCACCAGCTGATTGTTCCCTTCAGGCACTGGCAGCATGGAACTGCGGTTTGGATAATCCAGATTGCTGACGAGGGGCTCCGGAATGATCCCATCTTCTGGCAAAGAGCCGGACGCATTGCATCCGGACTCAATCAGGTAGAGATCCACCGGTACCTGATTGGCGGACAAGGCATTGGCAATGCGGAGGCGCGCATTGGTGGCGACCGGCCGCGCATCATGGGTCAAAAAAGACGCGACGGCGGATTCGCTCGATGCCGACGGTAACTGCCTGAGCACCAGTGTTCCAGCTTTCCCCTGCCCCAGCCTGATGTCATAGCAATAGTCGCAACCCTGGTTCCCTGCCACAAAATCGATGGGATAGTGCCTGGACTCAACGCCCAGATACCCCTCGGCCGGCTCAGCCTGTATTGAACCCACCCCCGTCCGGGATAACGCACCGTCCTCAGTCGTGAGATCCACGGCGCTTCCCGAGGCATTCACAAACGCCAGTTCGGCCGCCTGCGCCTGGCCGGGAAGGCGCTGGGTCTGGTTCCCGTCCACCTCGATCAGCGACAGCTCACTGTCATTCGAAGCCAGCACACCAGTAGCGGGAGTCACAGCCAGCAGCACATCATCCCCGCTTTCCCACCCAAGGCTGGGGTCGCTCTGGTAGATTACTTCACTGCTATCGGCTGGCGTGATCGTGAGCTGGTAGACGCCCTCCTCAACCCGAATGGCATCGCTGGCCTGACCACTGGCAAGGGTGGCGTCCGGATCCCCTGAAACATCCGCCTTCAGGTACAGATCAACCGACCCAGCTTCGGGCACAAGATGGGCCAGGCGGAGCCGGACATTGCCCTCCGGCTCGTCCTCCTCTTCCGAGTCACTGTTCCCTGTCTCACCATCCCCCTCTTCGTCCTCTTCTTCGGGCTCAAAGGGGTCATCATCCTGATCAAGAACAAGGGCACGGACATTGTCATCCTGAAGAGAGCCCATCAGCAGCACATCATGGCGCCTGTCTTCACTGAGGTTGGCGTCGAGGGTATCCAGAAGGGGGGCAGGCGCCTCGCCACCGGTATAACCCTGTGCCTGGAAGCGGTAATCATGCGCCGGCAGGTCAACGGTCGTCACCTTGCCGTATTCCAGCTTATCGACGGGCACATCACCATCCGCTTCCAGCCGCAGCGCGGGCGCGTCAGGCACGGCGTGGAGCACGCGCATGGCCACGTCATCAGGGACAACGGTATCCTCAAAGGTTTCGTCTTTCTGGCTGTCAAAACAACCGCTGAGGCCAAGTGTAACGGCCAGCAGCAATGCGGCCCTGGCAGGCGATTCCATGGTCATCATCCTGTTCCATGAAGGTTTAGCGGCGGTTTTAACAGGATCCGGTCAACGGCAAAAGCGACCGGCTCACACTCCGGGCACAGGATCAGTCACAACGTGCCAGGAGACGATTCCAGGCTCCGGCGTGACGTTCAACCGCCCGGTCAAGGTCATGCCAGACGCTGCCAGGTTGGCGGGTACGCAGATTGCGATCACGGAAAGGCGCCATTGCTTGCGGCACCGGGGCGCCGGGCGCCCGCATCAGCGTTTCCAGGGCCCGAGCCATGCGCCGCCCATAGTGGCGCACGCGGCGAATCCGGGCAGCCAGGCCATTAAGGTAATGCGCACGGTAGAGCTCCACTGGCGCGCCGTCCACCGGGCACCGATCGGTTACGGCCAGGCTTTGGTTCAGGATCGCCGTACCCTCACCCAGCCGGCTCTGAAGCGCCTCCGCACTGCGCAGAAGCTGACCAAAACGTGGCACCTCACGCCACTGGCGGTACCGCTCGGTCATGGCGTTCAGCCCCTGGGGCACTTCCCCGGGTTCTACTCCGGCCAGCATCGAAGCGGTTGCCGATACGCCCTCGATGAGCTGTTCCAAATGTTGCGCCGGCACGGGTGTCGGCAGGCGACCACCGGAGCGGCTCACCAATCGGGCTATCTCATCGCTGGCCCAGATCCCATTCCAGAGCGCCAGGGGCAATGATTGCGAACGGGCTTGCCGGGCTTCCTTCAGGGCCTGGACGCGGGATTCACTGCTGACCTTGGGCAGGCACGCATCCACAGCGGCCAGAAAGCGCAGATGGTATTCCATGCGTGTCCCGGGGTGCGCCACGCGCCCCAGAACACTGGTGCGCTCGCCAACCACGACCTGAAGTTCACAGCCATAGAGTGAAAGAAAGTCCACCAGCCCCATATCCAGTTCCGGCAGCTTGAGCCGACGATCGCGGGATCGTGGCAGGGGTTCCACGGTGGGGACATCGGAGCGTTCGGGAGTCACGCCGACGGCTTCCCCCAACGTACTGACATAGGCTTCCGCCTGCTTCTTGCTTTCGCCCATGAGCCAGTCGCCGGCCAAGCCCAGTGGCAGCAGGGCCAGAAGGCCAGCGAGGAGCAGCCCCCTAAACGTCATACCGGATCAGTCGCTCCAGCAACCGGTGGCGCTCCGCCAGCACCTGCGCCATGGTAGCCACGGCGATCTCTGGTGGCGCCTTGCTGCCGATGCTGAAGCCGATCGGAGCGTGGATGCGACCCATACGGGAATCGGTCACGCCCAGCTGGTAAAGCCGCTCCCGGCGCTGGGCCGCCGTGCGCTGGGAGCCCATGGCACCAATGTAGAAGGCATTGGTCTCCAGCGCCGCGAGCAGGCCCATGTCGTCAATTCGCGGGTCGTGGCCAAGAGCCAGGATCGCACAGTGGGCATCGTTGAAGTCACGCTGGATCAGGTCGTCCGGCAGGCACGCATGGCACTGGATACCGGGTTCCTCCCAACCGTCGAGGAACAGCTGACGTGGCTCACACAACGCGACGCTGAACCCATTCATCAACGCCATGCGCCCCACATAACGGGCCACCTCCCCGGCGCCAATCATGAGCATGCGCGAGCGTGGGCCGATGGTGTGAAGAAACTCCTGCTCATGCTCCTCAATACGCCCCGGCACCGAAGCGCCGGCAAACAACCAGTCCCCGCTTTGCCAGTCGACACGCCGGGTCACGCTGCGGCGCTCCGCCAGGTCATCCAGCACCCGTGCCACGGGGCCCGAGTGGCGCTCGGGGTTCAGAACCTCAATGACCAGCCGCATCCGGCCACCGCAGGGCAGACGCCATTGGGCCTGCTCCGCTTCGGTGACCCCGTGGTCCACAAGACGGGGTGGCGACGACGCAGGATCACTGCCTTCCACCACCTCCCGGATCAACGCCTCCTCAAGGCAGCCCCCTGAAACCGAACCGGCCCACTCACCGGCGGCATTGACCGCCAGCATTGAGCCCGGTGGCCGCGGCGATGATCCCCAGGTTCGCAATACCGTGCAGAGCCAGGCCTGTTCCCCACGGGCCAGCCACCGGTTGACCTGTTGGAGGACCGAAGCAGCCGGGTCCTGGCTTGCTTCAGCCATCGGGCCTCCCCGCGCGGAAAGGGGTTCGGCGCTGGCGCTCTCCCGTTAGTGCAAAAAGCGCGTTGCCCAGCGCCGGGATAGCCGGTGGTGTCCCCGGCTCGCCCACGCCCTGGGGGTCTTCCTCGTTCTCCACCAGCAGGATGTTGAGCTCCGGGGCCTCATCGTGGCGCATCAGCTTGTAGTCGTGGAAATTGCTCTGCTGCAGGCGGCCATTGCCATCCCAGTCCACCTCGCCATAAAGCGCCGCGGTCAGACCGAAAAGGATCCCCCCTTCCATCTGCATGCGCACAATATCGGGGTTCACCATCTGGCCGCAGTCGGCCGCGCAGGTCACCCGGTGGATACGGATTGCTCCTTCCTCAATGCTGACCTCCACCACCTGGGCCACATAGGTGCCGAAGCTGCGGTGCAGGGCGACACCCCGAGCCCGCCCCTGAGGCAGGGACTCGCCCCAGCCGGCGGCTTGAGCCGCGCGCTCCAGAACCGCCCGGTGACGGGGGCTGTCTTCCAGGTGGCGCAGTCGGAACCGAACCGGGTCCTCGCCTGCTCTGTGGGCCAGCTCATCCATGAAGGTCTCCACCGCGAAGCCATTGTGGGAATGGCCCACGGAACGCCAGTAACTCACCGGCACACCAGCGTCCGAATGGGTATGGCGAACCCGGAGATCGGGCACGGTATAGGGCACCTCAATGGCCCCTTCGATGGCGGAACGGTCCTTGGGCGTCAGGAAGGTTCCTTCCGCCATGCGCCCCATTGAGGCCAGGGTGTTGTAGAACAGGCGCGGTGCCCAGGGGTACTGGGCGGCAGCTGCATTACGCGCGAACCAGTCAAAGATCAGCGGGCCTGTGATCTGGTGGTCCCAGGCGGCGACACGCCCTCCTGAAACCGCGCCACGGAACCGGTGCAGCATCGCCGGCCGGAAAACGTCATGCCGTATGTCATCCTCGCGCGACCATACCAGTTTGATAGGCTCGCTGCGCTGAGTGGCGATTTCCGCCACTTCCTCCACGTATTCCTGGGTCAGGCGCCGCCCGAAACCACCCCCCAGAAACGTGGTACGCACGGTGATTTCGCCCGGTGAATAGCCGCTGGTACGTGCTGCGGCGATCCGGGCCATATCCGGCCCCTGGGTTGGCGCCCAAACCTCCAGCCCTCTATCCGTGACCCTGGCCGTGGCATTCTGCGGCTCCATGGTGGCGTGCGCCAGGAAAGGCGCCTCATATTCCGCCTCCAGAACATCGGCCGCGTTGTCGAGGGCATGGGCTGCATCGCCGTCACTGCGCTCGGTTTCACCGGCGCTGTCGTCGGCCGCCTGCCGGTACTGGCGGAACACCGAATCCTGGGTCGGTGTCAGCGCGTCAGACTCGTCCCACTCGACGCGCAGCGCATCCCGCCCCTGGAGAGCCTGCCAGTAGCTTTCCGCGACCACGGCAACGCCACGCTCGATGGCCAGAACATCCACCACACCCGGCAGTGCGCGCGCCTCGGAATCATCAAGGGACGCCAGCCGTGCCCCAATGGCCGGTGGCCGTGCGACCACGGCGTAGCGCATGCCTTCCAGCGCCACATCAATACCGAAGCGCGCCTGCCCTGTCACCTTGGCATGGGCGTCCAGGCGCTGGTTCTGTTGACCGATGTAGCGGTAGTCTTCTGGACGGCGCAGCGTAACCTGTTCTGGCATGGTCTGGCTTGCCGCCAGTTCCAGCAACTCCGTGTAGGCGACTTTCTGGGTCCCGTCCGGGTGCAGGACGTAACCATCCCGGGTGGTGAGCGAAGCAACCGGCTCCTGCCACACCTGCGCCGCCGACGCCAACAGCACGCTGCGTACCCGGGCGCCGGCTTCACGCACGCGTGACCAGCTGGTGCGCACGCTGGAGCTGCCTCCGGTCACCTGGAGACCGTACTGCGGGTTGATGTAGGCATCGCCTACCGGCGCAAAGACCACCTCGATGGTCTCTGGAGGCAGATCCAGCTCTTCCGCCACCAGGGTCGTAATACCGGTTACGGTACCCTGCCCCATTTCCACCCGGTCCAGGGTAAACCGGATGCTGCCTTGCGGATCGAGCTCCAGCCAGGCATTGGGAGACCAGCCCGTGGAATAGGACGCATCGTCTTCGCGCGAACTGGCGCACCCCGGCAGAGCCATGCTGAGCACAAGGGCCCCGGAACCGGCGGCCCCCAGGCGGAACAAGCCGCGCCGGGAGATGCCGCTCATGAGCCACCTCCATCGGCGACGGACCTTATGGCCGCATGGATACGGGGATAGGTACCGCACCGACACAGGTTGCCAGCCATGAACTCACGGATGCGCTCGTCCCCCGGGGTTGCCTCCTGGTTGAGCAGCGCCACCGCGCTCATGATCTGGCCGGACTGACAGTAGCCACACTGGGGGACATTATGCTCAAGCCATGCTTCCTGAACCGGGTGCAGCTCATCACCGTCAGCGAGCCCTTCGATGGTGGTCACGGACGCCTCGCCGCCAGCTACCCTGGAGACCGGGGTAATACAGCTGCGCGTTGCCTCGCCGTCAATGTGTACGGTGCACGCCCCGCACTGGCCGATGCCACAACCGAACTTCGTCCCCTTGAGGCCAACCCAGTCACGCAGCACCCACAAAAGCGGTGTGTCTTCAGCCGCTTCAACGGATTGATCCGCCCCGTTCACCCTGATTGTTATCGTCATTGGCGTACTCCTGATCCTCACGCCTCACTGGCCGCTGAACTGCTCGCGGTTGCGTTCCCGGGCCTCGGGACTCTTGCGCAGCATCACGTAGACAGCGCCGGTGCCACCATGCTTGGGCTGCGCTGAATGAAAGGCCATGACATCCGGCAGCTGTGGTAACCACTGGTTTACATAGCTTTTGATGGTGGCGATACGGTCCGGATTACGTTCACCCTTGCCATGTTTCACAAGCGCTGACCGTACATCCCGGCGCAGGCATTCATTGATGAAGTTGAACACCTCCTGACGCGCCTCATCCACCGTCATGCGGTGCAGGTCCAACTTGGCTTCAATGGGGTACTGACCCATCCGAACCTTCTTGAAAACCCCATGCTGGATGCCGTCGCGCTTGAAGCTGAGCTCATCCTGGGGCCCAAGCCAGGCCACTTCCGTGACCGTCAGTGGGTTGCGGTCCACGGTGTTTTCAATCACGGCCGCGCGGCGACGCTCCAGCTGGCCGGGTGTTACCTGACGCCCTCCGTCGAGATCGGCCCGGTCGGGCTTTCGGATTGGTTCCACATCCCCCATGGCTTCTAGGAACTGAAGGCGCTCTTCCTTCGTGGTCATAGCAGACCCTCAATACTGGAATCAGGCTTCGCCGTTACTTTACCACCCGCCCTGAAAGCAGGGAAACGCCGCCCCAGGCGTTATTTTCTGTCACCAGCACCACTGATTGTTTGAGCGACGGGCCAGGGTGGACTAGCTTGGAAAGCATTCCCCTGTGTCGCCAACACCAAGTGGTTCCAGGCCGATGGACGAGAATGAACGCTACAAGCTCTACCGGAAACTGCGTTTTCTGATCACCGACGATTTCGAGAACTTCCGGCGGTCCATGCGCCAGATGCTGAGCAGCATGGGCGCCGAAAAGATCGACATGGCGGCCAATGGCAATGAAACCATTGCCAAATGCACAAGAGAGCACTACGACGTACTGATCTGCGATTTCAACCTCGGATCCGGCAAGACCGGCCAGCAGGTCCTTGAGGCACTGCGTCACCAGAAGCTTCTGCGCCATACGTCGCTGTTCGTGCTGGTTACCGCCGAAACCTCCCGAGAGATTGTGATGGGCGCCCGTGAATACCACCCGGACACGTACATCATCAAACCCATTACCCAGGCCGTACTGCAGAAGCGCATGGACGCCCTCCTGGCCCAGCGCCATGAGCTCTACCCCATCAATCACGCGCTCGACCAGGAGGACCTGCCGGAAGCCATCCACCAGGCGGAGCAGCTGCTCCAGACCAAGACCCGTTACCGGAACCGGGTGACCCAGATCCTGGGTGACCTCTACCTGCAGCGCGATACGCCGGATCAGGCGCGCCAGATCTATAAGGAGGTTCTGGAAGGCCGGGAGCTGGCGTGGGCGCGCATGGGCATGGGGCGGGTCGCTGTTGCCGAGGGAGCGCTTGATGAAGCCATTGGGCACTTTGAGACCCTGATCGAGACCAACCCGGATTACATCGAGGCTTACGATGCCCTGGCCGATGCGCTCCAACGCAAGGGCAACAACCACCGGGCTCAGGAGGTTGTGCAGAAGGCGCTCGATATCTCGCCGCTGGCCATCCTGCGCCAGAAACAGCTGGCCGACATTGCTGCCAGCAATGAGGATATGGAAACTGCGGCCGATGCCTGGCGCTCCACCGTCAAGCTCAGTGATAACTCCATTCACGACGATCCGGAAAACTACCTGGGCCTTGGCCGGACCCTGTCAGAGCTCAGCGACGGCGACACCAGCAGTGAGGGCAAGGCTCTGGCCGATGAAGCCCTGAACACACTGAAAAACATGGGCCGCCGGTTCAAGGATGACGAAACCGCCAAGACCCAGCAGCAACTGGTCACCGCCCGGATCCATGCCGGCCAGGGCCGCATGAACGAAAGCCGCAAGACCCTGGAGAGCATCGGCGACCAGCTGGATCCAGCCCTCATGACCCCCGAGCAGGCCCTGGATTACGCCCGCGCCCTCTACACCCAGCAGGACAACGCCGCGGCCCAGAAAGTCCTGAGCCAGCTTGCCGAACGCTGCTCAGATGACCCCGAAACCATGAAGGCCATTGAGGAACTGATGGACGAACCCGTCAGCTTCCACAAGAAGAACCAGGCCAGAGGCCTCAACAAACAAGGCATCAAGGCCTTTGAAAAGGGTGAACTGGGCCCGGCTGCCGATGCCTTCAAACAGGCGCTGGAGCTGGTTCCGCAGCATCCAGCCCTGAACCTCAACCTGGTTCAGGTGCTGCTCAAGCACGCCGAGCAGGAAGGGAGGGCCTCGGACCCCAGCACATTGAAGCGGTGCGAACAGTGCCTGGAACAGCTCAGCCACTTACCTCCCCAGCACAAGCAATACAAACGTTACCAGTTCCTGGTCAATAAAATTGCAAACCTCAGATCCGGGAGCAATGCATGAGCAATGAACTCGAGTTCTCCACCGTGCTCGCCTCCACCGTTCACGATATGAAGAATTCCCTGGGAATGCTTCTGAGTTCACTGGATGAAGTGCGTGACTCCGTTTCCGAGGAGATGCGTGGTTCCAGCCCATTCACGGCTCTGGAGTACGAAGCCCAACGCATGCACGGCGACCTGATCCAGCTGCTGAGCCTGTACCGGCTCTCTGAGGACAAACTCTCCGCCACGGTGGAAGAACAGCTGGTTTCCGATTTCCTCGACGAACAACAGGCTCATCACCGCCCCCTGGTGGAAGGGCTGGGCATTCAGCTCAAGGTCCACACCGACCCGGAGGCGGAACAAGCCTATTTCGATGCCCAGCTGGTCAGCGGCGTACTCACCAACGTGATCAACAACGCCATCCGCTATGCCAACAGCGAGCTCCACCTCAACGCCCGCTCTGACAACGACTGGCTGGTGCTGAGCGTGGAAGACGATGGCCCCGGCTACCCGGAACACATGCTGGCCGTGGATTTCTCCGGCAGCGAACGCGTTGACTTCAGCACTGGCAGCACCCACCTGGGCCTCTACTTTGCCGAACGCATGGCCGGCATGCATGCCACCGGCAACCGCCAGGGATTCACCCATCTGCGTAATGGCGGAGAGCTGGGGGGCAGCGTGTTTGAGCTCTGGCTGCCCTAGGTCGGGCGCCAGCACGCTCGCCGCCCTGCACAATAACGCCCTGATGGATCAGCTACTGCACCATATTACGGCGCAGCAGCAACTTGACGAGACGGATCTGGGGCGGATCGGTGGGATAGGTCTGCAGGTGCTGATCCCGGAAGCGGATCAGTGTTTCCCGGTTATGGATAAAGTGCGGATCGATACCAGTCAGTCGCCGGATCACCCGGCGCTCCCGGGGCGTCAGCCGGATCTGGTCACCATGGACGAGCATGGTCAGTCTCCCGGTTTACCGAATTCTGTCTGATAGAATAGATCGAGTGAGCTTGCAAGGCCACTGGCCGCCTCCAGATAGAGGCTGCGCGTCAGGTCGTAGCGCAGTGCCAGGCGACTCACAGGCTGAAAAAGGCCCACCCCGTAACGCAGGCTCAGTTTATCCGTCAGATAGCCGGAAGCAACCACGCTGGCCTCGCCGCCCCGCCCTTCGGTCTCAAGCTGGAGATCGTCAATGCCAACACGCTCGCCGATCTCACGCGCCAGTGGTGCCGTGCGCGCCAACCCCAGGTTGATGGCGGCACGCTCCATGGCGTAGCTGTCGCCTTCACTTTCCAGGGGACGCCCCAGCGTCAGGTACGCCAGGGCCTGCTGCTGGCTCATGGGAGGCTCGGAGAAAATCTCGGACCGGGGCTGATCCGCGGGGCCCGTAAGCCGGATGCCGGCGGTCACGTCGTCCACAATCCGCACCGCCTCAATATCCAGGAAGGGCCGACTGATGGGGCCAGAGAACAACAGAGTGGCCCGACGCATACGCAGATTCTGGCCATAGAGCTCATAGCGACCGTTGCGCAGATTGAGGTCGCCGTTGGCCACCAGATCATCATCAAGACTGAGCCGCCCCTCAAGGTTGCCGGTCACGCCAAACCCGTTGAAGCCCACGCGCTCTTCCCCAATCAAAACATCCAGGTCCAGGGATAAGGGCACTGGGTCGGAACCTGGCGCTTCCCCCTGCACCACGGCATCGTCAGACACACCCACCGCCGATTCCGGCAGCGAATCAATCACCACTTTCCCTGAAGGCACCCGTACCTGCCCTGAAACGGCTACACCCTCCGTCTGCCTGTAACGCAGCGTCAGGTCCGGGAAAACCGTCAGGTCGGCATAGGGCGGAATACTCAGCGGGAGGGACTCCGCCACGAGAGCCAGTTCCGCGCTCAGCCCATCCGCCCAGTTGGCCGTACCCTCAACATTGCCATGACCCTGCTCACCGCTGCGCCAACGTCCCTCAATACCGGCTTTCATGCCGCTTATGCTTGCCCTTGCCTGAAGTTCCGACAGCGGCAACGGCAGTCTCGGGTCCCTGACCGCGCCGTCCGACAGCGTTACGTCCCCCTCCAGGGAGGGGGATGTCATGGGCCCACGCACCGCCAGGTTCCCCGCCAACCGTCCTTCCACGGTATCCAGGTCCAGGAAGGGGCGGACCAGGGCGAGATCCAATGCTTCAAGATTGAACTGACCCTCCACGGGCATGCCTTCCACCAGCGGTTCCACGCTGGCATCCAGATCAAGACGACCCATCTCGGGGCCCGCCAGAGTTGCCTTCAGCTTGGTCCGCTCCGGGCCCAACGCCGCCCCAACCCGCAACCGGTCGTACTCGAAAGGCAGCCACTGCCATGCCTGCTGTCCCTCCTTTTCATCCACTTGTGCATCCAGGTTGTCCGGATCAACTGGACGACGCAGCGCCACCTGTCCTTTACCGGCTCTGATCCAGGCTTCACCGCGTGGTCCCTGCGCCCCCAGCGCCACATTGGCATAGGCGTCCAGTGTTTCCCGCCAGCGGAAATCGGGCGGCAGAATCGGGCGCAAGGCCCTGGTGGGCAGGTTCGCAACCCCAAGGCTCAATGATGGTGAGGGGGTCAGCCGCTGTTCGTTCGCGCAGAGCCGGGCGCCCGACCAGCGCCAGCAGTGGGCGCCAAGGTGGGCTTCACCATCCCGCGCAACCCTGAGTTGGGCCGGGGTCGCCATTAACCAGTGCTGGCCCGCAAACGCGACCCCACCACCATTGATCGTCGCCCGCCACCCATCGTTACCCCAGGCACCCGCTGCGCTCAGGCGCAAGCTGCCCCGCTGATGCCCAAGCGACAGTGCGAGTTCATGCTCAGCGAGCGAGCCCGTCAGCCGTAACTGGCCCGATGTCAGCCGCTGCTCCCGGGCCTTCAGTTGCGCGAAATCCACATGGGCGCGGGCCGAGCCATCAGCCGCCACGCTTGCCTCACCCTCAACCTGGCTGAGCTCAATACCGTAATCCGCGAGGGCCAGATCATGGCCCTGCAAGCTGAGACTGCCCCGGGGCTCTTTCAGCAGGTGGCGGCCGCTGGCATGCCCCTCAAGCTGCCCTGCAAGCCCGGACCCAAGCTGGGTCAGTGCCGGAAGATGCCATTCCAGCTCTGCAGCGATCCCCTCCGTTTTACGGGCGGCCCCCTGGAAGCTGTTGTCTCCCAAATGCAATTCAAGCCCTGGCACCTCCCACCGGCCGCCTTCAAAACGCGCCTCAGTAGCCAGCCACACCGCCTGTCCCCGCAGGCTGCCTGCCAGTTCCAGAGACGCGTCCCCCACCGGGCCGTCATCCGCCATCGCCCCACTGCTGGTTACCACGCCACTGAGTTGGCCATTCAGGTCAGGGAGACGCCGCCCCGGCCGCAGGTTCTCCAGTGCCATTCGGGTTCGCCATTCGACGCCTTCTTCCCAGTCAATGCCGGCAGTGCCCGCGGCACGCCCCAGAGCGCTCGCCACGCTCAGATTGGCCAGCTGAACCTGGCTGAAATCCCCCGAGACAGGGGTGCGGATCCAGACAGGCCCCTCCTGGGTGACCAGCTGCGCGTCGAGGCTGCCTGTGTATTCCCCGTCTTCCAGTACAAAATCCAGTCCAGCATCGCTTACGGCCACCGGTACCCCGCCCTGGTCCGGGACCAAGCGCTGCCAGGGGAAATAACGCCAATCCAGCGAACCTTGAACCGTCATCCCATCATGCCAGCCTATTGTGGCCTCGTTGAGCTCCAGCGAGTGCTCTGCCCCATCCGAGAGCGACAGTGTCTCGATCCGGGCCTGCTGGAGGTTGGCATGACCTTCAAGTGAGGCCTCCAATCCAGGCTCGGTCGCCAGCAACGCATCGCCCCCCACAGACCAGCCTTCATCCAGATTGCCTTGGGCTTCCAGGACCAGGTCCGTCAAGGCATAGTGGGGCGGCAGCTGTGGTGTCGCCAAAAAACGGTCAGCAGTGATTCGGGCCTCAACCGGCACCCCGGGCTCAAGAGGACGCACCCGCCCTTCAAGCTGAGCCTGCCAGGGGCGGCTCATACGGGCTCTCACATTCAGCCCTGGAACCGTTCCAGAGAGTTTGCCGGTCAGCTCAAGCACGCCGGGACCCTCTTTACCAGTGTCATAACGCAGTTCCAGCGCCAGATCCACTGGCCAGTCCCCCGCCATCGTGAGGGAGCCTTCAGCTTCCGCATCCAGGCCCCGTCGTACCACGTTCAATGAGCCCAGTGTCAGTGTATTGCCTCGAAGTTCAGCGGCGGATTCAACCGCATCCAGGAGCAGGGTTCCGTTCAAGGTGACCCGCCCCACTGACAGTTTGCCGACGGATACAGGCAGCGGCAGGTCTATCGAAGGCAGTTTGAGGGTGCCTCCAGAGGCTTCAGAAGCCTCTCCCGGGGGCGTGGACACAGCGACCTCACGGGCCCGTATCCGGTCCACACAAACCTCAAGTCTGACAAGACACCCCGGCGACCACACCAGCTCCGGCTCCGTCACCACCGCCCGGGTACCAGTGCCGTCATCATAGATAAGCCGTTGCGCCCGCCAGTCACCCGCCAGCGTTCCCGCTGACGCCTCCACGGTGAGCCCGGGGGCCTGGCGCAGAAGCCAGCGTCCCCCGCTTTCGGTAAACAGCAGCCAGCCTGTTGCTGAAACAATGCCAAACAGCGCTACCGCAACCAGGACAGCGATACTCCACAGGAAACGCCGCCGCATCACAGCTCCGGACCCATGGAAAAGTGAAGCCGGAGGTTCTCGGGCTCATCCAGCCCCCGTGCAATATCCAACCGGATGGGCCCCACCGGCGAGACCCACCGGACGCCCACACCCACGCCGGTTTTCAGGGGTTCATTCAGGTCATCAAAGGCGTTGCCCTTGTCCACGAAGGCCGCCAGACGCCAGCTGTTGGATAGCGGGTACTGGTACTCCATGCTGCCGGTCAGCAGAAAACGCCCACCGGCATTTTCGCCCTCCTCATTGGTCGGCCCCAGCGTACGGTATCCATAACCGCGTACGCTCTGGTCACCACCAGCAAAAAAGCGCAGGAAAGGAGGCATCTGGTCGAAGTCATTGGTTCCGACGCCACCAGCTCGCACCCGGCCCAGAAAACGGTGTCCCCCGTTGCCCAGGGTCACCAGCCCGCGCGCCTCCCCGGACAGGTGGATTACATCGATGTCGGACAGCATGTCGCGCTGGCCGCCGCTCACCTCGAACTGCAACCGGTACCCCCGTGACGGATCCACGGGAGAATCCCGATGCAGATAACTGTAGCTTACCCCTGGCAAGACCAGCCGGGTGCGCTCACTGTCACCGGCCACCCGGAAACGGTCTTCTTCACGACGCAGGGAAATCACCTGCTGCCATCCCGATTCCAGCCGGCTCTGCCATTGGGCACCCAGGCTGGTCCGGCGGGAGCGGGTGTCCTCAATGTCTTCGTTCTGATAGGAGCCGGTGAAGCGCAGCGAATCCGTCATGGGTGGGTCAAGCGGCAATTCATAGTAAACACCGACATTCTGGCGCGGTCGGGAGACTTCCAGCTCCGCACCCCGACTATGGCCCTTGGGATTCACATAGTGCTGATCCCAGGTGCTGCGCAGCCGAGGGCCCACGTCCGTACTGAACCCCACGCCCGCCCCCAGGGAATGCTGGGTGCGCTCATCCAGTGTGACGTCCACCGGGATTGTCCGCTGCTGCGCTGCGTCCGGGTCCGCGTCCACGCGGACCTCACTGAAATAGCCGGCTCCCCGCAGGTCCTGGGTCAATTCAATCAACCGATCGGAATGATAGGGGGTTCCCGGTTCAAACCGCACAAAACGCCCCAACAGATCCTGGCTGAAATAACTGTCCCCGGGCAACCGGGCCCTGCCCAGGCGATACCGTTGCCCGCTGTCATACAGCAACCGGATCTCGGCCGCGTGTTCCGCCGGTCGTACCCGCAGTTCATGAGTGACAAAGGTACCGTCAAAAAAACCATGGGTCTGGGCACGGCTCTGGAAAAAGTGCTTCACCCGCTCATACTGCCCGTGGTTCAGGATATCCCCTGGCTCGGGACGCAACTGATCGGGGAGCTGGAACGAAGGCAAGTCCGAAGCCCCGCCTCTCACCCCGATCCGTACACGCTCCAGCCGTACCGGCTCCCCCGGCGCCACCTGCAGGCGCAAAACCGGTTCGTCGCCGTCGACCACCCGGTACTGGACATCCCCTTCATAGTAGCCGAGGGCGCGCATGGCTTCCCGCGCACTGTCCCGTGCATGGGACGCGAAACGACGCAGCGAAAGCGTATTGCGGTCACCGAGGTCGCCCACATGGGCGCGGATATTGGATCGGAGAGCATCATTCTCCGGCTCAACGATAACCGCCAGTTCCGCCGCCCGGACACCGGTCACGACCAGGAGCAGCAGCAGAAACAGCCAGAGCCGGAGAACGTTCGGGGTCATCATGGGCGCATGGTATCAGCCCCGGCCCGCGCGGCCACGGGATCAGCGCCGCAAATTCATCAGCTTTGCCAAGCCGTAATGGGACTCCAGCTCATCCAGCGCCTCGCCCGTGTAGACCGCCAGGCGCTGCATGCTCGGCAGGGTATCCCGGCAACCGGTATAACCAAAGTTCAGAGAGCCCGCATAGCTCAGGCAGGTGATGTTGAGGGCGCCTCCATGGGTGACCAGCGAGACTGGGTACATCGCTTCCATGCGGGCGCCTTCGTAGTACAGGGGCTCATCGGGGCCGGGCACATTGGAAATGGTAACGTTGAAAACTGGCCGCATGCGGCCGCCCAGGCCGGAAACCAGCTGCAGGATGTAGGGCGACATCAGCATCATGGTGTACTGGTTCAGAACCTGCCGAGGCAGACTCTGAAGGTGCGCCTTGGCGGTCTCCGTCGATTCCTTGATCTGCTCCAGCCGTGCCATCGCATCCGGCTCGTCCGTGGCCAGGCTGGCAATCATGAAACTGATCGCCGTTCCGGTTCCCTCGTCATCCGCTGGCCTTACGTTGACCGGGATACCCGCTGTAAGCGGTGCGTCCGGGAGCGCATTCTGCTCCAGCAGAAAGCGCCGCAGTGCCGTGCCGCAGAGCTGCAGCACCACATCGTTAACCGATGCATCCGTTTTGCGGCAGATGCCCTTGAGCCGTTCAAAGTCGTAATGCTGGGTGGCGAAGCGACGCTGGCCGGTGATCCGGTTGTTCAGAATCGACTGTGGCCCTACAAAGGGCGCGGTCAACTTGCTGTCCTTACGCTTCCAGGCGGCACTGGCCAGCCGGCCAACGGCCGCCGCCAGCTGCGGTGTGGACCCTGCCTGGATGCGCAATGCCTCCACTGCCTGTTCAAAAGCGCCCTGCACCGAGGTGACCCCCTGACCGGCCCGGGAACGGCGCTGGCTCGGCTCCACCGCCCAGGGTGGCGGCATATCCGTGTGGGTCGGATCCGTTGCCAGAATCTTCTGCATCAGCCGAACCCCACTGATGCCATCAATCATGGAGTGATGCATCTTGGTGTAGAGCGCAAACCGGTTGCCCTCCAGGCCCTCGATGATATGACATTCCCAAAGTGGGCGCGCAAAATCCAGCGGATGCGAGTGCAGGCGGGACACAAGCACCCCGAGTTCCCGCTCACTGCCGGGCTTTGGCAGTGCGGAATGGCGCACGTGGTAATCCAGATCAAGCTCCTGGTCCTCAACCCAGACTGGCACCAGGCTGCGCCCCAGGCGGCTGCCACTGAGCAGCTTATATTTCCAGGGAGACTGAATCTCCCCGGCGTTTTTCATGCGCCTGACCATATCCCGCAGGAAAGTCTCCGGCGCCCCTTCCGGCAGGGAGAATATCTGCATGGTACCCACATGCATGGGGGTATCGTCAGATTCGACCTTGAGCCAGGACGAGTCCAGAACACTCATTCGCTTCATCGGGAGCCTACTCCTTGCAATTACTCCGGGATGCTTCCATAACCGAAACGGCATTCTAACCGAAACATTTTGTTACAGTAGCCCCCGACTTTCTAAACTCAAGGCTGCTTCACACCCTCGGGTCACACCCCTCCTTGCTTGGTGGGCACTACCTGATCCGGGTCCGGCGAATAACCAAGCTCATGAAGCGCCGCCAGGACCTGTTCCAATAGCGGGGTACTGTCGCCCGGCATGTTCTCATCGTCCGCCACCGTCAACTCCCGCGCGTCGTACTCCCAGCGGCGCAGTATCCGCACCCGGTCGTCCCTGCTCAGCCCCTCGGCGACGACCACGTCGGCCGGTTTCTTGAACACAGCTGCTGGATCAACCATTGCTTTTTCCAGATCCATGACTCACCTCCTGCTTTGCTCCAACCAACGTAGCACCCATGGGTCACCAACGCCGACTCAGCCAACACGCCAATGCGTCACGGCCTCACCTTTGCTATAAAAGAGCCCTCCAAGGCATGTCATAAGGATGCAGTGTGCTCGCCATCAACCTTCGCAACCTGCGTACCAGCCACCAGTTGATCTGGTTCTTTCTGGATTTGCTGATGCTGGTTCTGCTGGTGGTCAACCTCTTCTGGCTCCTCTTTGATGCCCTCTACGCACTGGCTGCTTTCAGGGCCTTTCTGGAACACCAGGTGCCGGCGTTCACGGCGCTCTACAACCCCGTACACCGTAATTTCCTGTTCTACGACCTGCTGTTCATCAGTGTCTTCCTGAGCGAATTCGTCATCCGCTGGATCCATGCGGTTTACCGCCGCGAATACCAGCGCTGGTACTTCTACCCCATTGCCCACTGGTATGACCTGCTGGGCTGCATTCCCGCCTCGGGGGCGCGGATCCTGCGTTTCCTGCGCGTTTTCAGTATCGTCTACCGACTCCAGAAGTACGGCATCATCGACATCACCCAAACGCGGCTTTTCGAATTCGTACGCTTCTACTATGAAGCGTTCATGGAAGAGCTCTCAGACCGTGTCGTGATCAAGGTGCTCAGCGGCACCCAGGAGGAAGTCAAGCGCGGTTCACCACTGGTTCAGCGCATCCAGGAGGACGTGCTTCTACCCCGACGGGATCTGCTGGTGGACTTCCTGTCCTCACGGATCGCCCGTTATGCTCAGGAAGGCTATATGCCCAAGCAGCAGGAGCTGCGCGCCTACCTCAACGCCCGCGTGATCTCGGCCATGAACCGCAACCGGGACCTGGGCCGCATCCGCGAACTGCCTGTATTCGGAAGCTGGGCATCCGGGACGCTGGACCGTGCGGTGGGTGACATCACCGCCGAAGTCATTGAACAGATCCTTCAGGATCTGAGCTCGCCGGAGAATCACGCCTTTGTCGAGGACCTTGTGGACGTGATGCTCACCCGTCACGAGCGCGAAAGCACACAGGCCCACGACGCCTTCATCCAGGGCTTGATCGAGACTCTGGAGCTGGTGAAGGATCAGGTCGCCGTCAAACGGTGGCAGGAAGTCCTGGCGGAAAAGGATGAACGCAAGGCTGCCGACAAGGCGGCCCGCAAAGAGCAACAGAAGGCATCAACATGAGTGAATGGCTGGACCAACCGGCACGATACCTGGCTGAGGCCCTGCGTACCGGCAGGGTGACCAGCGAAGCGGTCACGGCGGCGTTACTCGCTCGCATTGACGCGCGCAACCCGCCCGTTAATGCGGTGATTTACCTGGACCGGGAAAGAGCCCTGGACCAGGCCCGGGAGTGCGACCGCCAGCGTGAACAGGGGGAAAACCTTGGGGCGTTACACGGACTTCCCATGACCGTGAAAGACGTCTGGGAAGTCGCCGGTATGCCCACCACCGCAGGCTCCTCCTCGCTACGGGATCACCGGCCACCCCAGCATGCAGACGCCATCCAGCGGCTGGAAAACGCCGGTGCCATCATCATTGGCAAGACCAACGTCCCCCTCTTTGCCTCAGACCTGCAAACCTACAACCGACTCTTCGGCGTTACCAACAACCCACGGGACCTGAGCCGGACGCCCGGCGGCTCATCCGGGGGTGCGGCAGCCGCCCTTGCTGCCGGCATGACGCCCCTGGAACTCGGCTCGGACGTGGGCGGCTCCATCCGCACCCCGGCGCACTTCAATGGCGTCTTCGGGCACAAGCCCAGCCGCGATATCGTCTCGCTGCGCGGCCATATTCCCGGCCCTCCTGGAACATTGAGCCAGCCGGACCTGGCCGAGGGAGGGCCCATGGCCCGGACCGCCGATGACCTCGCCCTGCTGCTGGATGTCATCGCCGGCCCCAGGCCCCACGAGGGCCCCCAGTGGGGGCTGTCACTACCCGCTCCCACCTTCAGCCACCTGGGGAGTCTTCTGGGTACCGGCTTCCGGCCCAAACAACGCCGGCAACTCAAGCTGATGGGTTACCTGGTCCGGCTTTTCAGCCGTTGGATGCGGATTCCGCCCGGACTTGAACAGTACATCATCGGCGTCAACCAGTCGTTTCTGAGCTGGCAACAGCATTCAGAACAGCGGGAAAAGGCCCGCGCGGCCCTGGTCAGCGAACTCTTTGACGGCACTGATGTGCTATTAACGCCTGTTACCCCAACCACCGCCATCACGCATAACCGGAGTCAGCCCATGTTTCGCCGCAAGATCCTTGTGGACGGGCGTGAGCGGCCTTACACCGAGCAAATGCATTGGATTGCACTGGCCACCGCATTGGGTCTGCCCGCAACCTCAGCGCCTGTTGGTCTGGATGAGAACGGCCTCCCCTTCAACATCCAGATCATTGGCGCGCCCGGCCAGGACCGGGCCACCATCGAGTTCGCGCGTCTTATGGAGGCAGAGGGGCTGAGCGGGTTCCAGCCCCTTCAGGCGTGATCAGCCGCGCTCGACAATCGCCGTCACGCCCTGCCCGCCTGCAGCGCAGATGGAAATCAGGGCACGACCACTGCCTTTCTGCTCCAGCAGCTTGGCAGCGGTAGCCAGGATCCGCGCGCCGGTGGCCGCAAAGGGGTGACCTGCCGCAAGGCTACTGCCCTTGACGTTGAGCCGGCTGCGGTCAATGCCACCAAGGGGTTGGGCAAGCCCCAGCTTGTCACGGCAGAAGGTCTCGTCCTGCCAGGCCTTGAGCGTGCACAGTACCTGCGAGGCAAAGGCCTCGTGGATCTCGTAGAAATCAAAGTCCTGCAGGGTCAGGCCTGCCTTGTCGAGCAGGCGCGGCACCGCATAGACCGGTGCCATCAGCAGCCCCTCTTTCTCGTCCACAAAATCCACGGCGCCCGTTTCAACATGGGTGAGATAGGCGCGCACACCCAGGCCCCTGGCCTCGGCCCATTCGTCAGTCCCCAAAAGAACCGACGAGGCACCATCGGTCAGCGCGGTGCTGTTGGCTGCCGTCATGGTGCCCTTGTCCTTATCGAATACCGGCTTGAGCTGGGACAACTTCTCCAGCGATGAATCCGGACGCAGGATATTGTCCCTTTCCAGCCCCGCCAACGGCGTGATCAAGTCGCTGAAAAAGCCCTCATCGTAAGCCGCCGCCAGCTTCTGGTGGCTCTCCAGGGCCAACTGGTCCTGCTCCTCGCGCGGAATCCCCCACTCTTGGGCGGTGATCTGCTGATGCTCGCCCATGGACATACCGGTCCGTGGCTCACTGTTCTCCGGGATCTGAGGCAGCAGATGCCGGGGCCGGAAGCGGGCTGCAATCTTCAACCGCTCCGCATTGGACTTCGCACGATTCAGGTCCAGCAGCAACTCGCGCAAGCCCTCGCTCACACCGATAGGGGCATCCGATGTCGTATCCGTTCCACCGGCAACCCCCGCCTCAATCTGGCCCAATGCAATCTTGTTGGCCACCAGGATGGCCGCCTCCAGCCCGGTACCGCAGGCCTGCTGGATGTCGTAAGCCGGGGTCTCCGGAGCCAGGCCGGAACCGAGAACCGTCTCGCGGGTCAGGTTGAAATCACGCGAGTGCTTGATGACCGCCCCGGCAACCACTTCGCCCAGACGCTCACCTTCCAGGCCATAACGATCCACCAGGCCACGGAGGGTGGCGGTGAGCATGTCCTGGTTGGAAAGCTTGCTGTACGCGGTGTTGGAACGGGCGAACGGAATCCGGTTGCCCCCAAGGATGGCCACCGGCCGTGGCAGGATTCCGGCGGAACCGTTGCCTTTTCCCTGGCTCTTACTGGAATTCGATTTTGCTTGTGCCATGACGTTATAACCTTGTTAAATTCGGGATGAAAACAGTCGGGTGCATACTGTGCGGGTTGCACCCAGAGCCTCATTGGCTGAGGTGACGCGGCCGGGTGACAGAGGGTTCATTGCCATCAAAGGGGTAAGAGCGCCCAATACAACCGCCTGATAATGACTTAAAACGTTGCCTGATGTGATCACTGACAGACTTCTTTTCAGACGACCCGGTTACAATCAAGCCAGTTACAGAATGTAACACACCCCCGCGACGACACTGAAAATGTTCCACTACCACTGACCAGACCAAGGGATAGTGCTATGTCCGATCTCTACCTGAAATTCGTGAACACGCCAGTCGGCAAACAGGCCGCCTCCTCGCTCGGCCTGCCGGCTCCCCTCAAGCTTGAGCGCTGGAAACGTCAGGACCAGCCCTTCATCGAGGGCAAAGTCCTGGTGGGCGCCGGTCCGCGGCCGAGAGCGCTTGCCACACTGGGCGAGATACTGCGCGGCAGCCCGGCCACTCTTTACGCGCCCGAAGGCCCGGCGACACTGGGTGATTCCGCCTCGCTGGTGGAAAGTGGCGTTGCCAAGAGCCTGACCATGGAGGAGGACGCCATTGGCGAACACCGCTTCAAGGCACTGGTCTTTGATGCCACCGGTCTCCGTGACCCCTCTGAACTGCGCTGCCTGTACGACTTCTTCCACCCGACCATCCGCCAGATGGCCAAATGCGGTCGCGTCCTGATCCTGGGCACGGATCCAGCCTCCTGCAAGAGCCCGGCGCGCGCAGCGGCCCATAAAGCGCTGGAAGGCTTTGTGCGCTCGGTGGCGAAGGAAATCGGCAAAAAAGGCGCCACCGCCCAGCTGCTCTGGGTTGCGCCCAACGCCGAGCACCAGGTTGAATCCTCCGTGCGCTTTTTCCTGTCACCCAAGTCAGCCTATGTGGACGGCCAGCCGGTGCGCATCGGCAAGGGCAACGCCAGCAAGGGGCGTACGGCGGTGAACACCAATGCCCCCCTGACCGGAAAGGTAGCGCTGGTAACAGGCGCCAGCCGCGGCATTGGCGAAGCGATTGCCCGGACTCTGGCACGGGATGGAGCCCGAGTGGTCTGCCTGGACATTCCCGCCACCATGGAAGAGCTCAACCGCGTGGCCGAAGCCATTGGCGGCTCCCCGCTGGCGGCGGACATCACCGAGGAAAACGGCCCCAAGCTGATCGCGGACCATCTGGAAGACGCCTTCGCTGGTGTGGACATTGTGGTGCACAACGCCGGGGTTACGCGGGACAAGACCCTGGCCCGGATGCCCGAGCACTTCTGGGATATGGCCATTGCCGTGAACCTGACTGCCGAGGAGCGCATTGACGCGGAACTCACCGAGCGTGACCTGATCCGGGAAAACGGTCGCATTGTGTGCGTCTCCTCCATCGCCGCGTTTGCCGGAAACTTCGGCCAGACCAATTACGCCGCCTCAAAATCCGGCGTTATAGGCTATGTGGAAACCATGGCGCGCCAGCTCAAGAACGGCATCACCATCAACGCGGTGGCCCCCGGGTTCATCGAAACCCAGATGACCGCCGCCATGCCCATGACCATCCGCGAGGCCGGCCGGCGCATGAACAGCCTCTCACAGGGTGGCCTGCCAGAGGACGTGGCCGAAACCATAGCCTGGTACAGCAATCCGCTTTCAAGCGGCCTGAATGGCAATGTGGTGCGCGTTTGCGGGCAAAGCCTGGTTGGCAAGTAGGTAAGGGCCCGGCTCGTCTGTGGGTTTGAGGCTCACAGGCGAGGACGCCAAACGACAGTTGAGGCTGCCAACGAAGTCCAAAGGGGAAGGTAAGCGCCACCTCAAGCCAATGACCCAATAGGACTGCATTGTTTGCGTTTCTTATTCATGACTCACCTCCTGTGTCGATGCTGAATCATCGCTTCGTGGTCTGTCCAAAATTCGGGGCCCACCTCAGGAAGCACTTTCTAACTTCTTGACATGGTGTGCCCGGTTCGCGAGCATAAACAGGCCGTCACGGGTACCTGAAGACGGCCTCGAAAAGGGAACTGCATTATCAAGGAGAGATGTCACAATGGGCCACCTCGTCAGCGCACCCTGCGGAATGACTACCCGCCGCTTAGCTGAACAGCACCTCCGGAACGGCGACCCTGAAAGCGCCAAGCAAACCGCAGCAGAAATCGAATACCGCAATAAGGGCCGCATCAAGAACGGCAAAATCACAATGCCGATGCTGGTCGTTACTCCTGATGGAAATAACTACAGCGATCAGGAAAAGAAGGACTGCGAGAAGCTGCAAAAAGACCTTGAGCAACTCCGTATACGGCTCGGCCCCCAGAACTACAAGAAACTGGTTGAGATCACGAATACGCTAGGCCCGGAGGCGACAACAATCATCCAGGCAGTGGAGCGTTGGACAGAGCGTCACAAAGACACGCTCAACACCGCACAGACCCTCGCTGGCGGCGCAGCTTCCAGTTCAGGAAATCGGCTCGACGGATTTGGCAAAGCACTTGCCCAATACGAGGACGCACTCAATACCTATTTGCTCAGCAAACACTCGCCGGCTGCCACCAGAGCCAAGGCACGTGGAGCAGCACAGAAGGCATTTCAGGAACTCAACAGTCAGTTCGCCTCTGAATTACGGACAATGGCAAACAACCCGAGGTATAAGCCCTGGATCCACAATCCTTACAAAAGCTTCGCAGGAGGCATCGAGTCGTCTATAAGGAGCCAGGGGAGTCCTATTAGCTCGCTGCCAGAAACGCAGCGCTTGAACCGAGGCCTGAGTGCAACGAAGGTTCTCGGGAAAGGCTTAGTTGCGATCGATATTTTCGGCCGCAGTATGCGGGTCGCGCACAGCGACAACAAGGAGTACACCTTCGCGAAAGAGGCTACGAGTTTCGCAGCCTCTATGGGCACAGCAACCATCGTCGCCCAGGGGACAGCAATTGGGCTTTCCCTGGTCTTCGCCCCTGGGGGTCTTGTACTAATCTTAAGCGTTGCTGCCGTGGGTGCGCTCACAGCCTATTACACCGACCTCGTTACGCGCGATCTTTTTGATTCCGCCTCCCAAGCCCTAATGGACTAAGTTGATCTAATGTTGTTTGTGCCAAACCCATGCGACAGCCTCATCATTGGCTACCTGATTCCAATCGCAGCTGGGCCAATTATACCACTCATGGTACTAGCGTATCCGTGCCTTGGCCGTTACTTCGATGCTCGGGTTCAGACCAAGGAATCACCTGATTTCCATATAGGTCCTATCGGAACCTTTATCGCGCGACCAGTGGCTTATGCGCTTTATGTTGTGCTGGATCTGGACTGGGAAAAACTTGAAGCACGGGCTATGCGCAAAAACCCGAACAATCCAATTGCCCCACTGGTCCGCAGTTACGGCTCGATCAATTACAGACAGGAGGCAAATGCGTTTCAGGTTGGTTTGAGCTGGCTCTACGTGTTGTGCCTCTCGCTTACCGTTATGCTCGCTGCTAGTTACGCAGTGTGTATGCACCTACTCTGAAATATGCGCCAATCGCTGACCCTGACCCTTTTTCAGCATTACCCAACCATTCTTTTAGCCCGTTTTTCAAGATCAAATAAAACGGGTGTAAGGAGAGGCGCTTTGAGCACCACGGCATCGAGTACCTGGGCCGGCTGCGGCCCAATGTGGCGCTGGATCGCCAGGCCGCCCCTACTTCAAGCGCCCGCCGGGACGCCCACCGAATCAGCCGCGCCAGTGGTGTCACGAGTTGAGCTATCAGGCCGAGCGCTGGCCCCAGCCCGGGCGTGTGGTGCTGGTGGTGCAGGAACACCCGGACGATCTGCTGCTGCACCACTTCTACATCATCACCAATCTGGATCCGCTGTGCCACAGCCCGGACGAGGTATTGCGCCTGTACCGGCGCCGGGGCAAGGCCGAAGGCCACATGGGCGAGCTCAAGTCGGTACTGGATCCCTATCTGGGCTCCACCGGCCGGGGCTGCTCCACCGTTCAGCAGGTGGATAGGCGCAGCAACGAGATCCTGTTGTTGCTCAGTCTCTTCGCCTATGAACTAATGCACGTACTGCGCGATCTACCGCAACAACGCACCAGCGAGGGCTGGAGCCTGGCGCGGTTGCGCGAGCAGGTGCTGAAAGTCGCGGCGCTGACGCGCGTGCACACGCCAACCCCTGGCCAATAACGCCCATGAGTGGGTGTGATGGCGTCTCATGGGCCGTTAGCAGCTGCGTTGAGCCCAAAGAAGCGGATATTACGCGATCACCCGGGTCGGTGATTCAAGCGACACAGCAGCTCCGCGCCGGATCGCCGGGGCTGATGAATAAAACGGGGTGATGGCTACCAGCTGGTAGTAGCGCGGCGTCATGCCCCTCCCATCACCGTAATAAGGCTGCACGGCAATGGTCCTGGCGGTGGACTGCAGGCTCTTCCACTAGTCCAATAGCAGTAGCGTTGCCAGAGCCACTCTGGTGTGGGGAACCCATCCAGGCTGATGGTGGACTCGGTCTTATCGCCCAGGCCGGTATTGGCGTGGAAAAGGACAGTGAGGTCAGTCCCGGTCTGGTTCAGTAGCTCAAGGAATGATGAATCATAAAACCACGATTGCTTTTGCAAGCACCAATCAGCCAACTAAGGGCTGCCTAAGAGCCGCATAGACCTGGAGCTTCGAGTCTTATAATTTCTACTAGGACAAAAGAAGAAAGGAAATGGTGGGTGGTGCTGGGATCGAACCAGCGACCCTCGGCTTGTAAGGCCGATGCTCTCCCTAACTGAGCTAACCACCCAAAAGATGGCGGAGCGGACGGGACTCGAACCCGCGACCTCCGGCGTGACAGGCCGGCATTCTAACCATCTGAACTACCGCTCCGTTTCGTTCTTCAGGGCTTTCCCTGCCGAACGAGATGCGTATTCTAAAGAAATCAGCGTTAGTGTCAAACCCCCTTTCGAATTTTTTTCAGTGATCGGTTGGATCGCGACGCTCACCGCCCTCGATCACCTCCAGCGTCGGGCCCTGTTGCCGGCGCTCACGCAACAGTTCCTCAACCCGCTCCTGCCTGGATCTGGGCACGGCCCGCCAGGCCAGTGCCTGGTTGAGCCTGTCCAGGCGCCGGGCCACGCCAGCAGTCATTGAGTCCAGTTGGTCGCGCTGCCAAGCGTGCCAACGATCAATACGCCGCCGCAGGCGCTCTCCGGCCATAAACTGGCGTGCCATCTCAGGAACCCTCCCCGCTGGCCAGCCGGTCCACTCGCTCCTGCAGGCGTACGAACCGTTGGGTCAGCTGGGCGCGTGAGCTGTCGATGGAATCCACCACCGAGGCCAGTTCGGCAACCCGGTCCTTCAGCTTGCCAAGATCACCGCTGCCGGGCTTTTCCTGTTCCAGCGCGGTTACACTGCTTTCCAGACCATCAATACGGGCCCGCATTTCTTCCAGTGCCAGCCGTTGACTCTGCTTCAAGGACTGGACACGGCTGTCCAGATCCTCACGCACCTGCGTAACCGCCTCGTCTACCGAAGCGTTCAGCTGCTCTGCGTCCGGCAGTCCCTTAATGGTCCCCGCCAGCTTCTCCAGGCGACCTGCCTGGCTCTGCTGACCGGAATCCAGTTCGCTGATCCGGGACTCAATGGAGCCCACCTTTTCCTCAAGGGTCTCAATCCGCGGCTGATTCGTCTGGTGGGCCACGACCCAGAGCTTGCGCATCTCGCTATCGAGCATTTCAAGCTTTTCTGAAACCGCCTGTCCGGTTTCCTCCTGCTCCTCATCCACCACCCCGAGCTCCATCTGGTTGGTGCGCACATCGCTTTTCACGGTTGCCAGCGTGCCTTCCAGCTCGGCAATCCGCTCAGCCTGCTTCCAGGCCAGCCAGCCACCGGCACCAATACAGACCAGCACAAGCACCAGCATCGCCCAGAGAGGCCGCATTCCCGGGCTCTGTCCCTCGCCAGAGCCTTTCCGTCTCCCGCGCTGCGCTGCGACGTTTTCACGCTCGGCCAGTTGGTCTTCGTCGGGCTTCAGTGACTCCATGCTTGTCCCTCTGCGTCCACGATGTCTGCCTCTGATGGGGTTCATGGCATGGTACTCTGGCTGCAATACTGCGCAAAGCCCGAAGTACTGGTTACCATTTGCACCGCCCCCTCTGCGGGCATAAAATACCGCGTTTTCCCGCAGAACAGTGATGTGGAGTCACCCATGACGCAACAGGCTCAGGTCGGACTCATCATGGGCTCAAAGTCAGACTGGCCGACCATGGAACACGCGGCCAGCGTGATGGACGAGCTCGGCGTAGCCTACGAACGCCGCGTGGTTTCGGCCCATCGCACGCCGGAGCTGCTTGGTGACTACGCCCGGCAAGCGCGCGAGCGAGGGCTTAAGGTCATTATTGCGGGAGCCGGCGGTGCCGCGCACCTGCCCGGCATGGTTGCAGCCCACACAACACTGCCTGTTCTGGGTGTGCCTGTGGAATCAAGGGCGCTGAGCGGAGTGGATTCGCTGTACTCCATTGTCCAGATGCCTGGCGGCGTTCCTGTCGGCACTCTTGCCATCGGTAAGGCGGGGGCGCGCAATGCCGGGCTTATGGCCGCGCAGGTCCTGTCCCTGTCCGATGCTTCTGTTGCACAGGCGCTCCAGGCTTTCCGGGAGAAACAGACGCAGGACGTTCTGGATAACCCCGACCCGGCAGCAGACTGAACCACGACGATCACGGCAGGAGGGTAGGATGAAAATCGGTATTCTGGGGGCGGGCCAGCTGGGCCGCATGCTGACGCTGGACGGCATGCGCCTGGGTCATGATTTCAGCCTCTACGATCCGGCCGGCAAGGGGTCGGCAGGCGTGGGCACCGTCTACAACGATCCGGACGGTCAATACCTCCAGACCTTTCTCAACGATGCGGACGTTGTGACCTATGAATTCGAGCACCTGCCGCTCGAGCTTGTAAACCGGATCGCCACGGATAAAACCGTCCACCCTGTGCCCAGGGCCCTGCAGTGCTGCCAGAACCGTCCTCTCGAAAAGAACCTCTTCAGGGACCTGGGCATCAACACCGCCCCCTTTGAAACCGTGGACTCGGCGCAGGCGCTACAAGCCGCCACAGAGCGTCTTGGGGGCCATGTTGTGGCCAAGTCCGCAACCGATGGCTACGACGGCAAGGGCCAGGCCGTGCTGGAGACGCCGGACCAGGCACTGGATGCCTGGCCTGACATTGGCTGCGACACAGCCATTGCCGAATCCTTCGTCCCCTTCCACCGGGAGCTGTCGATCGTCGCCGTCCGCGGCCAGGACGGTGACATGGCTTTCTACCCGCTGGCCGAGAACATCCACCACAAGGGCATCCTGCGCTTTTCGATCGCGCCTGCCCCGGGGGTTACCCAGGAGCTGGAAGACCAGGCACAACGCATGATCCGGACCCTGATGAACGAACTCGGGTATGTGGGCGTGCTGGCGCTGGAAATGTTTGAGACGGACGAGGGCCTGGTCGCCAACGAGATGGCGCCCCGGGTACACAACTCCGGGCACTGGAGTCAGAACGGGGCGGTGACCAGCCAGTTCGAGAACCACATCCGCGCCGTTTCCGGGCTGCCCCTGGGGGACACGGCCGCCTTCCATCCGACCTGCATGATCAACCTGATTGGCGAGACGGGGCCGGTGGCTGACATCCTCAAACTCCCCTACACGCATCTACACCTCTACGGCAAGTCCGAGCGGGCCGGTCGCAAGGTTGGCCATATCAACATCGTCGCGGAATCCCTTAAAGAACTACGCTGGCGTGCCATGAACACTGCCAGCCTGTTACCCGGTTGCCCGGAATTCGACTGGCACCCATGAGGCCGCGCGGGTCCTTGTTGTCGCTGATTTTTTAGCTTTTTACCCAGACCTGCTACGCTTGTTCTGAGCCGGGGGTTCCCGGAAGGAGTGACAAAGAATCCGGACCGATCCATGAGGACACTTTTCCAGCCTGAACGCCGACTCGGTTACCGCATCCTGCGCTGGGTGCTGATCACGGCGTTTACGGTGGGTTTGATCATTGGCAGCACCCAGATCTTCATTGACTTCCGTACGGTCTCGAAGGAACTGGATGACCGCGCCCGCCAGACACTTGCCCTCGTCCGGGAGCCGGCAACCCAGGCCGTCTACAGTATTGACGAGGATCTCGCAACGCAGGTCATTGATGGGCTGTTCGAACAACAATCCATTCGTGGGGGTAAAATCACCCATCCCGACGGGATGCCCCTGGCCCGGGATCAACGCCCGCTCACGGAAAGCCCCTACCGCTCGCTGACCGACGTCATTTTTGGCCAGCAGCGAACCTATAAGGTGGAGCTGGTGCGTCCCCAGTCCGGTGAGGCCATCCAATACGGCACGCTGACCATCAAGGTGGACACCGCGCCCCAGGCCACCATCTGGCTTGAGCGCGCTTTCCTGATCATGCTTTCCGGCGTGGCCCGCGCCGTTATTCTCGGGCTCGTGCTTTACGTGGTCTATCACCTGCTGGTGACACGACCCTTGTTCCGTATTGCCGAGGATCTATCGAATGTGGATCCTGCGGATCCCGGCCGGTACCTGCTCCAGACCCCCCGGGGCCACGACCGGGACGAGCTCGACACCTGGGTCAGGGCCACCAATGAACTGCTGACCGCCATCTCGGAAACCCAGCAGAAACACCAGGACGCCCAGGACCGCATCACCCGCCTGTCACGCTATGATGCGCTAACCGGCCTCCCCAACCGGGACATGTTCCTGAGCCTTCTCAACGGGGCTCTGGAAGCCGCACGCCGCCAACGCGGCATGGTCGCCATCTTCTGCATCGGGCTGGATGACTTCAAGACGCTCAACGAGCAGTACGGTTTTTCCAGTGGCGACCAGTTGCTGCAGGTGATCGCCGAGCGGATCACGAACAACAGCAACCAGGAAAACCTGATCAATGGCGGGCGACTGGGCGCTGACCAGTTCGCCATCATCCAGAGCGGGATCAAGGAAACCTACGAGGCGGCCGCCATGGCCGACTGGCTGCTGCACGAAACCAGTCGCCCGCTCAATGTCAGCGGCAAGGAGATCAGCATAACCGCCACGATCGGCGTTGCGGTCTACCCCAATGACGCCCTGCAATCCGACCGCCTGCTGCAGAAAGCGGAACAGTCCATGACCCTGGCCAAATCCGCGGGTCGCAACCAGTTCCAGTTCTACGTGGCAAGCGTCGACCAGGCCATCCGGGAGCGTAAGAACCTGGAGCGGGACCTGGACGTCGCACTGGCCGAGCGTCAGTTCTATCTGCTCTACCAACCCCAGGTGGATATGGACAGCTGCCGCGTTCTGGGCGCCGAGGCCCTGATCCGCTGGCATCACCCGGAGCGTGGCTTTATTCCGCCGGATGAGTTCATTCCCCTGGCGGAGCTCAACCTCTCGATCATCGAGATCGGGTACTGGGTTCTGGACGAGGCATGCCGTCAGGCCCGGGAATGGATGGATCAGGGGCTGGCGCTGCGGATGTCCGTCAACCTCTCTCCTGTTCAGCTGCGCCAGAACAACATCGTGGATGTGATCCTTGGGGTACTGCACCATCATGACCTGCCGCCCTCCCGCCTGGAGCTGGAGGTGACCGAAACCAGCTTCATGCAGAACCTGGATGACGCTATCGGCAAGCTCTCGCGCCTGCGGGATGAGGGGATCCGCGTGGCCGTGGACGACTTCGGAACCGGCTACTCCTCGCTGACCTACCTCAAGCGGTTGCCGGTACACCACCTGAAAATCGACAAACAGTTCATCCGGGACCTACTGGCCAACGAGGAAGACACCCAGATCGCCAATACCATCATTGACCTTGGGCGCAGTCTCAGCCTGGACGTGATCGCAGAAGGGGTGGAAACCGAGGAACAGAGTGTCTACCTGGTCAACCGGGGTTGCGTGATGGCCCAGGGCTTTTTCTTCAGCAAGCCCGTGAATGTCAGCCAGTTCCTGGCCTTCATCGAGACCTTCAGCGCAGAGCCGTAAAACCGGAGCCAGGTTGCTCCGGTTTTACGCTGCTTGGCCCCCGTTAGGCGCCAATCACATCACTCAACGGGTGGCAGGGGATTACCTTCAAAAATCTCTTGCAGCGGGGGCCGTTCAGGCTGCTTTTTGTCTTCGCCCTTCATTTCCAGGTTCACCTTCCACAGGCGCTTGAACTCTTCACGGGCAACCTTGTCCGCCTGGCCCTCCTCACGGAGAATCGTCGGTCGCAGGAACACCATCAGGTTACGCTTCTGCCGCGATTTTGACTCACTGCGAAACAGCGCGCCCAGCAGCGGGATATCACCCAGCAATGGTACCTTGTGGTGAGCAATCCGGTAGTCCTCTCTGATCAGGCCCCCAAGCACAATCGTTTCTTCGTTATCCGCCAGCACCGTGGTCTTGATCTCACGCTTCTCGGTAATCAAATCCGCCGCGGCGTCCAGTGACTGACCGATGTCCTCCGTCGTCTGCTCAACAGCAAGCTTAACCACATCCTCAGCGCTGATGCTGGGCTCGACTTTCAGCGTTAAACCAATGTCCTTGCGCTCAATGGTCGTGAAGGGATTCTGGAGGCCGTCACCGCTATTGGTCGCCTGCCCCGTCCGGAAAGGAACATTCTGACCAACCATGATTTCGGATTCCGAATTATCCAGAGTGATAATGGACGGTGTGGACAGCAGGTTCGCCTTGCTTGAGGATGACAATGCCTGGATCAATACGCCCCAGGTTATCCCGTTGGAATCCCGCTCCCCGGCTCCGATAGTAAGCCCGGAAGCAAGCCCGATATTGCCACTGCCATCCTCGCCACTGCTTGAACCGCCCAGTATCGTCCCGAGAACGTTACTGAGACTGAGTCCCACATTGCTGAAGTTGGTCCCCGCCACGGGAGCTGCGGTTTCCCCCGACTCATCGCCAGCTGCCCACTGCACGCCCAGGTCCTGCCCGACCTCACGACTGACCTCAACAATGGCGGCCTCGATCAATACTTGTGCGCGACGCACGTCGAGCTGATCCACGATGAACTCAATTTCGTTCATCAACTGGGGCTTAGCTCGTACTATCAACGCATTCAAACCCTTATTGGCATGGACGGAAACATTACTCTTTCCGTCCTTCTGGGAGCCCTTGCCATTCTTGGTAATCTCCCCCATGAGTCCGCTGAGCATCTCGCTGAGCTTTGTCGCATCGGCGTGATTAAGGCGGATCACCTTGGTGGTACCACGGCTGGTACTTGGAGTATCAAGTTTCTCAACAAGTTCACGGATCTTTTCCCGGAACGCACTATCACCCCTGACAATGAGACGATTACCCCGTTCGTCCGCGACCACACCGGCAGCACTGTCCCTTTTATTGCCCCCTCCCTGGCCACTCAGCTTGCCGGGTCCCAGTTCTTTGAGCAGCTCCACCATGTCCCCCACATAGGCCTCTTCCAGCTGAACCACTTCCACCTCGGAGTCCGTGGGTTTGTCCAGATCATCAATCAGGCGCTGCATGCGCTGGATGTTATTGCGATGGTCGCTGATGATCAGCGCATTAGCGGCGGACACGCCCGCCAGGTGGCCATAGCTGGCCACCATGGGCCGGAGTATGGGCACCAATTGCATGGCACTGACATTCTCAACATGGATAACACGGGTCATCAGCTGCTCGGAGGGCACGTCCATGAAACGCGTGATGTCCTCGGCGGCCTGTTTGGCATCACTCTGCTGGATCACCTTGATCACGTCCTCGCCGGGAACTGCCGTAAACCCATGGACATGGAGAACCGACAGGAAAAGGTCATATACCTCCTCCTTGTTCATCGGGGTCTCGGACACCACCGTGACCTTGCCCTTAACGCGGGGATCCACCACAAAGCTGTAGCCGGTGATGTCCGAGACCTGGTCCACCAGGGCGCGGATATCGGCATCCTTGAGGTTGACCGTCCAGGTTTCGGAGGCCTCGGTTTCAGCCACACCCTGCCCGTCGGACTGGCCGCCATCCTGAGCCATCAGGGGCATGGATGCCAGAAGGGCCAGCGCAAGCGTGAAAAACAGTCGTTGCATGTGGATCATCGGATAACCAGTGCCTGTTGTTGTCTCTGGTCTGCCGGTTACGGAACCGGAACCGTGAATGAAAAGCGCGTACCACCGCGCTTAATTTCCAGCTCGAGCCGATCCGAGTTCATCCAGCGCCTCAGGTTTGCCCGGTCTGACTCGATATCACCAAGCTGCTTGCCGTTGACGGAGATGATCACATCCCCCTGTTGCAGGTTCATGGCCGAAAGCCGCTCATTCGTGCCGTCATACACATAGCCGGGGCCATTCTTGTTGGGCCGGAAACCAGCCTGGGCGATGGTCTCCCTGGGGTTTTCCTCAAGCGCCTCGATGGCGCGTTCAACCCCGGCCCGCGTATCTTCCGTGCTTTCCCGCGCCGCCGCAACCCCACCCACTGTGAGCGCCTCGTCATCAAAGCTCAGCGATTCGACCTCACCATTGCGACGCAACAGGATCCGATTGCGTTCCACCGCCACCAGTTCCGCGCCCCCGGGTAGCTCATCGCCCACCCGGTAACGCTCGGCAGCACTCTCCCGACTGGAGAGGATAGCACTGGAGTCCTCCCCGTGACTGGCCAGAAATACACCATGAAGCGTCAGCGTAAGCCCTGTCTCCGGGGCCGTCTCCCGCTCCACGGCGGAGACGTTTTCAGCCTCGCCGGAGGCCGGGCGGCCAAAAAGGGCGAGTTCCTCCAGGGCCGCATCACCACCCCCACCACGGCCGGGCGTAGCCTCCGCCAGCCCCAGCGCCACCGGCTCCGAGGGCGCTGGCCAGAGTAGGCGCCAACTCCACTGCCCGCCCTTCCAGCCAAGCTGAACCACCAAAGCAAGCAGCAACAGGTGCGCCAGACGGACAGGCCAACGGCTCATGGCATCACCTGCTGACTGGCACGGAACACGATGTCGCCCGGAGCCGCTTTCGGCGCGAAGTTCAGGCCCAGAAAGTTAATCCAGCGCTTGTACAATTCAAGCTGCGCCCGGCCCCCGGTGTCGACCAACACGCGCACAGCGGGAGCGCTGGTCCCCTTCTCCATCAACACCAGCTCGGGCTGACCCTTGTTACTGGTCAGCCGCCCTTCGAGGGGCGGCATGCGGGACTGGCGAGGCTGGCTGCCCATGGGCCAGGTGACAGTGCCTCCCGGCCACTGGCCTCGCCCCTGGAAATCGCCAAAGCCCTGCTCCGGATCCCAGACCGCAAAAAAGCTCTCGAGCTCCACAATCCCCGGGACGCGAAGCGGTCGAACTCCCAGATCACGGGCCGTCACCTCCGCCATGTCCAGACGGGCGCGGCGCAACAGCAGCCGCACCCGCCCGTCCAGCATGGCGGTCACACTGCCCTCGGCCTGGGATCCCGGTGAATGCAGCCGCCACTCAAGCGGCACGAACCCATGGATTAACGACCCCGGCTGCAACTGCCAACTCAAACGCAGAGGCAGCCCTTGAAGCGTCAGCCAGGCATCGCCGGACCAAAGGGTTCCTCCCACCTGCCGCACTTTGACCGCTTCAGGGACGGGCAGCTGTTGTGCCGCTTGGTTCCAAACCCACCCTGCGGGAAGATAGACCACCAACGCGGCCGCCCAGGTGACCAGCAACAGTAAAAAGAGCAGGACGCCACGGATTGGCCCAACGCGAAAACGGGGTCGCTCGGCGTCGGGGGACGATTCAGGGCTTTGAGGGGACGATCTACGCATCCGTACGGCAACCACAGCGTTAAGGCGACGATAGGATAACCATAAAAAACCCCCGAGGCGAACCACCACGGGGGTTTTCATGGAGCCGGTCACACCGGCAGAGAAGCGCGGGCGTTTACATCATGCCGCCCATGCCTCCCATGCCGCCCATATCGGGCATGCCGCCACCGCCGGCACCAGCGCCGCCGCCGTCATTCTCTTCCGGCTGATCGGCGATCATGCACTCAGTGGTGATCATCAGACCTGCCACGGATGCCGCTGCCTGCAGTGCGGAGCGGGTTACCTTGGCCGGATCAATGATGCCAGCGTCGAGCATGTCGGCGTACTCGCCAGTTGCGGCGTTGTAGCCGTAATTGCCCTGGCCTTCGAGCACCTTGTCGACCACAACGGCCGGCTCATCACCGGAGTTGTAGGCGATCTGCTTCAGCGGTGCTTCCATGGCACGGCGCAGCAGGTTGATGCCCATCTGGCGTTCTTCGTTGGCGCCCTGAAGGCTCTCAATCGCCTGCAGTGCACGGACCAGAGTCACGCCACCGCCGGCAACGATGCCTTCCTCAACCGCAGCACGGGTGGAGTGCAGCGCGTCTTCAACGCGGGCCTTCTTCTCTTTCATTTCAACTTCAGAGCCAGCGCCCACCTTGATGACCGCAACACCACCAGCCAGCTTGGCAAGGCGCTCCTGGAGCTTCTCCTTGTCGTAATCGGAGGTGCTTTCCTCGATCTGCTTCTTGATCTGAGAAGTGCGGGCTTCGATGTCCTGCTGCTGACCGTTGCCGTTGATAACGGTACTGTCTTCCTTGCTGATGTTGACGCGCTTGGCGCTGCCCAGGTCATCAAGGGAAACATTCTCAAGCGTCAGGCCGACTTCCTCGGAAATGACGGTACCGCCGGTGAGAACAGCGATGTCCTGCATCATTTCCTTGCGACGGTCGCCGAAGCCAGGCGCCTTGACCGCAGCAACCTTCACAATGCCGCGCATGTTGTTGACCACCAGGGTCGCCAGCGCTTCGCTTTCAACGTCCTCGGCAATGATCAGCAGCGGCTTGCCGGACTTGGAAACCGCTTCCAGCGTCGGCAGCAGGTCGCGAACGTTGGAGATCTTCTTGTCGACGAGCAGGATGTAGGGGTCGTCCAGCTCGACAGTCATGCTCTCGTTGTTGTTGATGAAGTAGGGCGAGAGGTAGCCACGGTCGAACTGCATGCCTTCGACCACTTCCAGCTCGTCCTCAAGGCCACGGCCTTCCTCAACGGTGATGACCCCTTCCTGGCCAACCTTGTCCATCGCGTCCGCGATCAGCGAGCCAACGGTGTCGTCGCTGTTGGCGGAGATGGTGCCCACCTGCGCGATGGTCTTGGAGTCATTGCAGGGCGTGGAGAGCTTGCGGATCTCATCAACCGCCGATTCACAGGCCTTGTCGATGCCGCGCTTGAGATCCATGGGGTTCATGCCCGCGGTTACCGCCTTAACACCCTCGCGCACGATGGCCTGGGCCAGAACGGTGGCGGTGGTGGTGCCGTCGCCGGCATTGTCGTTGGTCTGGGAAGCGACTTCCTTGACCATCTGGGCGCCCATGTTTTCGAACTTGTCTTCCAGTTCGATTTCCTTGGCAACGCTTACGCCGTCTTTGGTGACGTTGGGCGCACCAAAGGACTTGTCCATCACCACGTTACGGCCCTTGGGACCGAGGGTGACCTTAACCGCGTCAGCCAGGGTATTAACGCCCGTTACCATCTGCTTGCGGGCCTGGTCGGAGAACTTGATCTCTTTCGCCATAGTGTTCTTTTCCTGTTCGTTGACCGTTGTAACTCGTCAGGTGCCCGGGGCTGCTTCAGCCTTCCAGCACACCGTAAATGTCATTCTCACTCATGATCAGCAGTTCCTCGCCGTCAACCTTGACGGTGTTACCAGCGAACTGCCCGAAAACAACCTGATCACCGACGTTCACCGCCGGCTTACGTACCTCGCCGTTGTCCAGGGTCTTGCCCTCACCCACGGCCAGAACCTCGCCCTGGGACGGCTTTTCCTGGGCATTGCCCGGCAGAACAATGCCACCGGCGGTCTTTTCCTCTTCTTCCTTGCGACGCACGACAACGCGATCGTGTAACGGACGGATTTTCATTGCTGCTTATCTCCAGTTTCGGTTTGTCGGTTAAGCAATGAGTTAAGGTTTCCCCAAAGCACATTGGCCTTGTGGTGGGTGAAATTGGGGACAGGCTCTGCGTTTTCAATCCCCCACCCCCAAAAATTTTTACCGGTGATCCAGCCGATCAGGGTCATCCTCTTTGGTCTGGTGTTCCTGTTGCTCAAACTCACCCTCAATAATGACATTGCCGTAAGCGTCCCGGCGGGGCCCCCGATCACCGTTCTGGGTATACTGTTGGTATTCGTAATACCCGCCCATGGACGCGCCCCCGCCCAACACCATACGATTCACGACATAGCCGCTGAGCCAGCGCCGTATGAACGGGATCAGGCAGGCGAAGCCCACACCGTCAGTCACGAACCCGGGCGTGAGCAGAAGCGCACCGCCCACGGCCAGAAGCAGCCCCTCCGCCATCTCGCGCGCCGGCAGCTCCCCGCTGGCCATGCGCTGGTTGGCCCGCAGCAGGGTTGCCGCTCCCTGCTGGCGAAGCATGGCCGCGCCGATAACGGCCGTCAGCAATACCAGGCCAACGGTGGGAAGGGCGCCAATCAGCCCCCCGACCTCAATAAGGATGACCATCTCGATGATGGGAATGAGGATGAAGGCAACGAGCAATATGGGCATGTGGTCTCCGGACAAACAGGCTTGTGCCTTCCAGCATCGGGGCGACAGGGCCGGAGTTCAACCATACGGAATCGTAATGCATGAATGATTCTGCGCCCGAAGACACGCTCTACCCCGGCTGGCGGGTCTATCTGAACCCGCGGGTCATTGGCATGCTGTTTCTCGGGTTCTCCGCCGGGCTGCCGCTGCTGCTGGTCGGGGGCACCTTTACCGCCTGGCTGCGGGACCTGAACATTGAACTGGCCGCCATCGGTTTTCTGAGCTGGGTGGGGATGGCCCACTCCATCAAGGTCCTCTGGGCACCACTGGTCGACCGACTGCCCCTCCCGATCATCAACGCCGTTTTTGGCCGGCGCCGTGCCTGGATGCTGACGGCTCAGGTGGCAGTGGCCGCAAGCCTTCTGGGAATGGCGCTCACGGACCCCCAGGAACAACTCTGGCTGGTGGCCGTCTGGGCCGTGATCGCCGCGTTTGGCTCGGCAACCCAGGACGTGGCCATCGATGCCTTCCGGGTAGAGGCTGCACCGGAAACCCACCAGGCCGCCATGGCGGCCACCTACGTTACCGGCTACCGGGTAGCGATACTGGCAGCTGGTGCCGGGGCTCTGCATGTGGCCGCCATTGGCAGCTGGTCGCTCTCCTACGGCGTCATGGCCACGCTCATGGGGATAGGGATGGTGACGACCCTGCTCAGCCGTGAACCCGTAGCGGAAGCCGACCGATTCGCGCCGGAATCCGAGGAAAGGGTCATCCAGTACCTGGCCAATACGGAACACACCGGCCTGCACCAGCGCCTCACCGCCTGGTTCATTGGCGCTGTGGTCTGCCCCTTCACGGATTTCTTCCAGCGCTATGGGAATGCCGCCATCGTCATTCTGATCTTCGTGGCCACCTTCCGGATCAGCGACATCTTTATGGGGGTGATGGCCAACCCCTTCTATCTGGACCTGGGCTTCACCAAAAGCGAGATCGCTAATATCGCCGCCGCTTTCGGACTCGCCATGACCCTGGTTGGCGCCGTTATCGGCGGGCTTATGGTGGCACGTTTTGGCATTGCCCGTATGCTGGTGGGCACCGCCTTCATGGCCCCCGCCACCAACC
Organism: Salicola sp. AFF1; assembly: GCF_056783195.1. NCBI lineage: Bacteria > Pseudomonadati > Pseudomonadota > Gammaproteobacteria > Oceanospirillales > Halomonadaceae > Salicola > Salicola sp. AFF1. The sequence continues at coordinate 55,362 of NZ_JBXAYL010000002.1, read as the reverse complement.
TGACGTTTGCCTGGCTGGCCAGCATTGGCCCGGAAACCATTGGTCTGGTGGCGGCCATTGTGGCGGACAATGTCACAGGCGGGCTCTCCATCTCGGTGTTCATTGCCTACCTCTCCAGCCTCACCAACACCCGCTACACCGCCACCCAATACGCGCTGTTCAGCTCCCTGATGACACTACCCGGCCAGTTCCTGGGCGGATTTACCGGCGTGGTCGCCGAAAACGTTGGCTGGATCGGCTTCTTCCTGATCACCGCCGGCCTTGGCATCCCCGCCATACTGCTTGCCGTGGCCCTGCTCTGGCTGGCCCATCCCGACCGCAATGCCTCGGCGTAACCGCTGTCAGTGCGATCTGGCTCACATCCCGGCCAGATCTGAAAAACGTTTTGCATTCTCCGTCTTCCCCACCCGCTATTGCGGTCTATAATGACCAGCAATACACACAAACAAACGGACAGCAACCACCTCCATGACGCCTGAACTCTCCATCCTCGTTGTAGACGATGCCCGCTTCAGCAGCGCCGTCGTCAGCCGTACACTCAAGCAGGCCGGTTACACCAATGTTCAGGTTGTCAACTCAGCACCCCGGGCGCTGGAAGCTCTGGAAAAGGAACCCACGAGCATACTCATCGCTGACTGGCTGATGCCGGAGATGGATGGGCTGGCGCTCACCGACCGGGTCCGCCAACAGGACGAACAGACCAACCACTACACCTACATCATCCTGCTCACCGGCAAGGAAAGCGTGGAAGCACTGAGCAGCGCCTTTGACCGCGGCGTGGACGATTTCATCTATAAATCCGAAATGAGCCGCCAGCTGGTGCCACGCATCTTTGCCGCAGACCGCCTGGTGGCGCGCCACAACACCCTGCTGCACAACAACCAGCTGCTGATGGCGGAGAACCGGCAGCTGGAAGGGCACAATATCGTGGATCCCGAAACCGGTCTGGGGAACGCCCGCTACGCCCGCCAACGCCTCCAGCAGGCCCTGGATTACACCGAATCACGGGGGGGCGCGGTGGGCTACCTGCTCATCGGCATCCGCCACTGGGAACGCCACATCAGGGAGCACCCCGGCTCAGCGCATCGGGAAATACTGGAAACCCTCTCGCGCCGGATGAAGGACCTGGTCCGGCCACTGGACGCGCTCTGCCGGGTTGGACCTGACCGTTACGCCGTCATTGCGCACTTTCCCGATCCCGAACAATGCCGGCCAGCCGCCTTCCGGCGCCTGCATGACGGCATCAACCACAAAGCCCTCAAAACCCATATGGGCTTCATCGCCGTGGAAGCAGATGCAACGCTGAGCATCGCCAGCGAGACGGAAACGGCGCCCACCGTTGATGCCATGGAAGCTGCTGCGGAGGAAGGGCTCAGTCACGCTCGCCAGTCACGGACGCTGACGCGGGCCCGGCCGAGCGTAGCCACCTGAGCTCTGGGCTTAAGACACCTTGGCGGTACCGCGAGCGGGACAGGGATCAACACCCACCAGCGCTATAAGGCTCTGGCGGTCACCTATCTGGCCGAAATTTCCGGAAAGCCTATCGTATCAGCGAGCAATCTGGTGGAAGCGTCCTCCGATATGGGAACCTCTGAGTGTCGACAACCTGCTCAACGCCATGAAAATGCTTGGGTCAGCCTGCAACATGCTTGATGAAAGATGCTTCAGAGACGAGCTGTGAGTCGTCGGGTAATGGTGCTCTACACAGGAGGTACCATCGGCATGGTTTCCTCGAATGGGGCTTACGTCCCCGGGGCAAACTTTAGCGCGCGATTGGCCCGCCACCTCGAAGAGAGTCGTAACGAGCTGCCACGGTTTGATGTAGTCGAACTGAACCAACTCATCGACAGCGCCAACCTGACTCCCGCTAACTGGACCACCATTGCCCGAGCTCTCGTCGCGAACTGGGACCATTATGACGGTTTTGTGGTGCTCCATGGCACCGACACCATGTCTTACACCGCCTCGGCTCTCTCTTACATGCTCCAAGGCTGCAACAAACCGGTGATCCTGACCGGATCGCAGATCCCGCTTGGGCGGTCGCGTACCGACGCGATCGACAACATCATTAGCTCGCTGGCGCTGGCATCTTTACCTGAGATCTCAGAAGTGTGCCTGTACTTCCGCGGCAATTTACTCCGGGGTAACAGATCGAGAAAGCTGAAAACCAGTGAACTGGATGCCTTTGACTCCCCCAATATGCCAAGCCTTGGCAGCGGGGGCATCAAGCTGGAGCTACAACGCGACCTGCTGCTGTCACCAGGGTGGCCCGATTTTCAGGTGCCCCCATTTAACCCACGCTCAGTGGCTGTTCTTACTCTGTTTCCAGGCATGCCGGTCGCCCTCGTTGAGGCCGCCCTTGGGCTGCCGGAGTTAAAAGGGCTGGTCCTCCATACCTATGGTACGGGCAATGCCCCGGACGCCGATAACGGACTGATCGAGGCTTTGGCTCAGGGAATCACCCAAGGCACCGCCGTAGTGAATGTCAGTCAATGCGTGCAAGGTCGAGTAGCGCAAAAGGACTATGCCTCGGGCGCAGCGCTGGACAGGATCGGCGTTATCCCCGGTCAAGACCTGACTCCAGAAGCCGCTTTCACCAAACTCCACTTCCTGCTGGCCACGGGACACTCTGGTGAGTCACTCCGCAAGGCGCTTCAACAGCCTCTGAGTGGTGACTCCGGGCAACTGGTACACGCAGCAGTGCCCTGTTAGTTGTCTGGTCCCGGGTGATCGATAACCTTTTTGTGAAATAATTCGGGTCGGTCATCCAGAATGATTGTCAACACCGAGGCCATTACAAGCTGTTACGTGTGCTCACAGAGGATCAACAGATGTGATCTCGTTCACAGGACATAATCCAATTGTGGATTTGAGCAGTATCCCCCGGGTGGCAGAGGCGGAAGTCCTGCCGCCGGTAACGGGGTCCTGCGGATCCTGGGGAATATGATTTTTTTCAGGCTTTTCATTCTCCCCTTATGACTTCTTCTCTTGGCGGACTCAGGTCCGCCTTTTTTGTGTGCACCTATTCCGGATACCCCGTAATCGACCGAATACGGTGGTAGAGCGGCGACAGCCTCGAATACATGCGCTGGTAAACCTCCCGGTAAAGTCGCTCATAGAGCGCCTGACGCCCTGCATCCGGCTCAAAACGCTCCCCAATCCGCACCATGGCGGCCACGGCCTGATCATAATCCGCAAACCAGCCCAGACCGACAGCGGCATTGATCGCCGCGCCCAGTCCAGAGGTCTCATAGGTATGCGGCCGCTCCGCGGGCAGACCAAAGATATCCGCGGTGAGCTGTAAGGCTTCGTCACTCTGGGAGCCACCGCCTGCTACCCGGAGGCGCTGCACCGGGACCCGGTTGCGTCGTTCAAGTTTCTCCTGGCCCTCGCGCAGCGCATAGGCCAGCCCCTCAAGGATGGCACGATAGATATGGGCCCGGGTGTGCACATCCCCGAAGCCAATGATGGCGCCCTTGGCCTCTGGCCCCGGCTGGCGCACACCCGGCGACCAGTACGGCTGCAGCATTAAGCCCATGGAGCCAGGCGGGACCTCACGAACCAACTCATCGAAGAGTGCTTCCGGCGCAATGCCCCGCTCTTCGGCAAGGGCTTGTTCACGATGACCGAACTGGCGCTTGAACCAGCTCACCATCCAGAAGCCGCGATAGATCATCACCTCCCCGGAATAGCGCTCTGGCACCGCCGACGGATAGGGCGGCAGAAAGCGGGTCGGTTCCACGTAACGACTGTTGGTTGTATTAATCGTGGCCGTGGTGCCATAGCTCATGCACGCCGTCTCCGGCGAAAGACCACCGGAGCCCAGGATTTCGCAGGCCTTGTCGGAGGCGGCGGCCAGCACCGGCACCCCCTCCGGCAGCCCCAGATGAGCCGCGGCCTCCCGGGTCAGCTCGCCCATGCGCTGCCCCGGATGCACCAGCTCCGGCAGCATGGAGCGCTTAACGGCCATCAGCTGCCACTTCAGGTCCTTCGGCTGGCACCAGTCATGACGCTTGTAATCGAACGGCAGGTAACCGACCTGGCTGCCAGTGGAGTCCACAAAACGCCCGGTCAGACGCCAGCTGAGATAGCCGGAAAGCAGCAGGAAATGGTGCGTCCGGGCCCAGACATCCGGCTGGTTGTGGGCAATCCAGTTGGCCTGGGTCTGCTCCCCGAGCCTCTGGATGGTCCCCGCGAGCCCCAGGGTCTTCAAGAGAAGACGCCACAACGGCGGCACCCGTACCGGCCCGGGGGCGCGGCGCTGGTCCAGCCAGACGATGGCCGGCCGCAGTGGTTCCCCATTGCCATCCAGGTTCACTACCGTGCCGCGCTGGGTCGTCAGCGTCACGCCCGCGACCGTTGCCGGGTCGGCCCCGGTGTTGACCCAGAGATCGGCACAGGCGCGGCCAATGCTCTGCCAGTAATAATCCGGTTTCTGTTCTGCCCAGCCCGGATCCGGCGACTGATAGGGCTCGATTTCCTCGCGACCCTTGCCCACCAGCTCTCCCTCGGCGTTGAAAAGCAGTGCGCGGGCACTCTGGGTTCCCATGTCGATGGCGAGGATGAGCGGTCGACCACTCATGCCGGGGTCTCCGACGGACGGTAGTAGCTGGCGTGCCAGAGGTCGCGGTAACGGGTGCGCTCCTGCTGCCAGCGCTCATCGCTCCAGCCAAGCACCGGCTGGCAATGGGCCCGGATGGTATCCAGCCATTGCTCACCGCCCTCTGGCAACAGCAGTCCCAGACGGGTGCGGCGCAGCATCAGGTCGTCCAGATGCCCGATCCGTTCATGGCGGCAACTCCAGACCAGCTCCGCCAACAGTGTATCCGTATGGCCAATCGGTGTAAGAGGCCCGGCATTCAAAACCTCGGTTATGCGGCTGCCATAATGGCCACACAGCCGTTGCCACTGCCAGGCTGTCAGAGCGTGGGGACGAGCCATCGCGGGCGCGGGCGCAAAGACCTGCTCTTCCACCTCACGCCGGATGCCGTTGTCCGTCCGTACATGATCCAACACTTCCAGGGCAATCAGACGGAAGGTGGTCAGTTTACCTCCCGCGACACTGATCACGCCCTGATCGTTCCAGATCACATGCTCGCGCTTTTCCTTGGACGGCTTCTTCCTGCGGCCACCACCCTCGGAGACGACGGGGCGAACGCCGGACCAGGTACTGATCAGATCCCCCTCGGTGAGATGCGCATCGGGAAAGGCGCCATGGACCGCTTCCAGAAGATAGTTCAGTTCGTCCCGACTGATCACCGCCTCTTTCTGAAGGTCTTCATCGTGATCAAGATCCGTGGTGCCCACCACGGTGACCCCTTCCCAGGGATAGACGAACATGGGCCGATGATCGCGGGGATGAATGAGGGACAGGCTCACCGAGACCGGCAGCTTCCAGAAGGGGAACACCAGATGGCTGCCCCGGAGCGGCCGGATGCGCTGCTCCCCGCCGAGCTGGCTGCGGAGCTTGTCTGTCCAGGCACCAGTGGCGTGCACAATGTGGCGGGCCCTCAGCTCATACGTCCGCTCACTCAGTTCATCATGGACCGTTAGTCGTCCTTCGCCCTGCTCGCCCGGGGGTGTTACCGACAGCGCCCGTGCATAGTTGATCGCACGGCCCCCCGCTCTGGTCGCCTCCTGCAGGATCCGCAGAACCAGGCGGGCGTCATCGGTCACGGCGTCCGAGAAGCGGGTCCCACCCCGTAGCCCATCGCGGCGCAACCCAGGCACCCAACGCAACACGGATTCGCCGGGGAAAAACCGGCGGGTTCGGCGCTGGGCCAGGAAGTCATAGAACCGGAGCAGGAGCCCGAACAGGCCTGGCCCGGGGAACTGGCGCCGAAAATGGGGCATGATGTAGTAAAGGTTGTCCACCAACCCCGGCGCTTCGTTCATCATGCGTTCACGCTCATGCACCGCGTCACGCGTCAGACGGTAGTCCCCGCTCGCCAGGTAGCGCAGCCCCCCATGCACCATTTTCGAGGAGCGGCTGGAAGTGCCCCACGCAAAATCCTGCTGCTCCACCAGCAGCACACTGTAGCCTTCCCGGGCAGCCTCCCGAAGGACGCCGACCCCGGTAATACCACCGCCAATGATCACCATGTCCCAGGAGGTATCCGCTCCCAGAAGCTCAACCGCCTCCTGGCGCTCCTCCCGGATTCCGCCTGTAGCCGTCATGAGGACGCCTCCGATTCATCCAGCAGCAAAACCCCGGGTGCCAACCGCTGCTGCGGGTCCATGTACCGGCTCATGGCGCCCAGCATGCCGATGGTCACCGGCCCTTTTTCAATGGGAAGGTAGGGAGCATGATCCTTGCCAACACCATGCTGATGGCTGATGGTGCCCCGGTTGTTCACGATCGCCTCGGAGGCCGCCTGCTTCAATCGCGCCCAACGCTGGTGGGTGGCTTCATAGCTGTCCGCGCACCGGAAGGCGTAGGTGGTGTAGATGCTGCAGCCCTGGCCGTAGACATGGGATAGATGCGTGAACACGTGAACCGGCTCCCCTTCCGCTTCAAGCCCGTTGCGGAGCGTGGACTCGACATGATCCATCAGCGCATCCACATTGTCCCAGTCCGTTGCCGTCTCAAGGGTGTCCACGGCATAGCCCTGCTCCCAGAGCGTCTCGCGCAAATAGGGCATGGTGAAGCGCTTCTGCTCCCACTTCCTGCCCAGATAGGTCCCGGTGTAAACCCCGTCGTGACGCCGGCTGATGCGCTTGAGCTCACGCAACCCGGTACGGCACTGGGCTTTGGTACCCGTCACCCCGATGGTCATCATGCACTTGCCCTCCCCCGCCCCGCGCCAGGCGAGAAAGCGTTCAAGCACCCCGATCATCCGGGGATGGCCCGCCAAAGCCAGCTGGGTCTCGGTTTCAACGCCATTGCTCAGCCGCAGCATGGAAAGAGGGGTCCGGTTCTGCACCAGCCGGCGCGCGCACTGGCGTGCCCGCTCCCAGTCCGGGAAGAACAGGACATGAAAGGATTCATGGTCGGCGACAGGCGTCACCCGGACCTTCACCTCCGAGATGACACCAAACCGGCCCTCGGAACCAAGCACCATTTCACGCGGATCCGGGCCAGCGGCAGAGGCGGGGAAGGTCGGGATGGTCCATGTGCCCTGGAAGGTTTCCACGCGACCACCGGCGAAGAGCTGCTCGATGCGCCCATAGCGCAGGGACTGCTGGCCACTGGACCGGCTGGCCACCCACCCCCCAATGGTGGAGAGCTCAAAAGACTGGGGAAAATGGCCCAGCGTATAGCCATGGGCCAGCAGCTGGGCCTCCACCAGCGGGCCCGGGGTGCCCGCACCGAAGGTAGCGACCTGACTTTCAGCGTCCAGATCCAACAGCCGATTCATACGCGCCAGCGACAGCGTGAGCACGGGCTTGCCGGAGGCCTCTGGGTTGATGTGGCCGGCCACACTGGTGCCACCGCCATAGGGAATCACGACCAGGTCCTGCTCCTGGGCCCAGGCCAGAAGTGCCGCCACCTCATCACTGTGTTCAGGCAGCGCGACCGCATCCGGAAAAGCGCCGAAAGCCCCGCTGCGCATCGCCAGCCAGTCCGCCAGGCTCTGGCCGCGAGCGTGGCGAACGCGGGTCTCGGCGTCCGTGTAAACGCCCTCACGCTCTGGAACCCGGGATTCAGGAACCTGGGCGCAGACCTGTTCAAGGCTGGCCTCGGACAATGACGTGGCGGCCCCGAGACGGGCTTTCAGGAAATCCTGCCCATGGGGCGGTAGTGGCAGATGGAAGCTGGCATCACCCCAGCCGTTCCAGCGTCGCATTGGATGGTACTCCCTTCAGGCTTTTTGTTTGCTGCCTTTGATACACCATCGGGGATTTGATTGTCCATCATTTTTAGAGTTTTTGCTCTAAGCAGATACTTGCGGCAGGAAGGCCGGCCTTCACCAAAAGGCCAAGCGTTCAGGAATGGGCCTCAACCCTGTTGCGCCCCTCGGTCTTACCGCGATACAGCGCCGCATCGGCTCTCTTGAGCACCTGTTCGGGGTTCTGATCATCCTCGTTCAAGACGCTGATGCCGGCTGTGAGCGTGATATGGAAGGTATCACCGGCCTCCGTGTGGGCATGCGGCTGTCGCGCTACGTCGAGTCGCAACCGGTCTGCCAGTTCCAGTGCCTCAGAAAGGCCAGTGCCCGGCAATAACAGCCCAAACTCTTCGCCCCCAAGGCGGCAGGTCAGATCGCTTTCCCTGACATTGCCCGCCAGGGTGCACGCAACGCTTTTGAGCACCCGATCGCCGATACTGTGGCCGTAGGTATCATTGACCGCCTTGAAATGATCGACATCGAGCATGATGACCGCCGCCGGAATGCGTTTTCGGTGGAACAGTTCGTAGCTTTCCCTGAGGCGCTCCATGAAGACGCGCCGATTATGGATCTGGGTCAGCGGGTCGGTAATCGACATCTGTCGCAGGCGCGCCTCCTGCTCCTTCTGTTCGGTGATGTCCCTGACGGTACCAATCAGAAGCTGGTCATCCCCCGAAGGCGTGTAATCCGCTCGCTCATGAACCCATCTCACAGTGCCATCCGGACGAATGATCCGGTGCTCGACATCGTGCAGGCCCGTCTGCTTCGCGCGCTCATCACTGGCCTCCACCTTCCCCAGGTCTTCCGGATGCACGAAAGCCTTGAACGCATCGACCGAGGGCTCAAACGTATCCTGGCAGACGCCGAATATCTCGAAGACCTTACTCGACCAATAGAGATCGCCCGTTTCGAGATTCGCTTTCCAGTAGCCAAGGTTACCGATTTCCTGGGCTTTCTCCAGGGTCTGCACCAATTCCCTGTTGGCAGCACATTCCTCACGCAGGCTCTGCTCGGTATGTTTCTGGGTGGTGATATCAAGGTGGGCGCCGCTAACCCACTCAGGGTAGCCATCCGGGGTCCAGCTGATGACCCTGCCAAAATCCCGGATCCAGACCAAGTGGCCATCACGGTGGTGGACGCGGACCTCGCAGTCATAGGCTGAAACGCGGCCCTCAAAATGCGCCTTCAACGCTTTCTCTGATACGGGCCGATCCGCCTCATACAGCACAGCCAGCCACGTCTGGATGGAGGTTGGCTCAAGCTCTGCCAGTGTGTACCCCAACATCCCGGCCCAATATTCATTGAACTCGGTCTCGCCCGTCTGCACGTTCCACAGCCAGGTACCCAACTTGGCAACATCAATAATGGTCTCGAGCGCGGAAATCCGATCTCCAGACAACGGACGCTGCTCCATACGTCACTCCCAGCCCAAGGTAATCATCAACCACAATACGCACGTCATGATACGGTGAAACTGTGGATCATACGTAATGTTGGGTGTTCAAAAGTTGCTAAATCGGCGCAAAAGCCATTTACTGACGGAGGCTGCGGAATGCACAGATGCCCTCCCGCAGCGCCCACACCCAACCGGCGGAACCAGAACAGATCGAGTCGATCGGTGACAACACTCCAGTTGAATGCGGACATGGGTGAAAGCTTCGGCCCCTGGGCCATGGGCATGGACGAAGCCGTTATGCCCGTGGTGGACCTGGCCAACGTGGCCTGTGGCTTCCACGCCTCCGATCAGGATCATATGCGGCGCACCGTGCAGCTGGCGGTCGACCATGACGTAACCATCGGCGCTCATCCGGCCTACCCGGACCTGATGGGCTTCGGCCGGCGATCCATGGCATGCTCGGTCGATGAGGTCGAAAACCTCGTCCTTTACCAGATTGGCGCTCTGGACGCCTTCTGCCGTGCTGCAGGCACCCGGGTGCGCTACGTCAAGCCGCACGGTGCCCTTTACAACGATATGATGAAGGACCACGACATACTCGCCGCCGTTATGCGGGCGGTGAAAGCATTCAACCCGGCCCTGGCGCTCATGGCCATGGCCACCCGAGACAACCACCCGGTGCGTTCCCTGGCCGCTTCCCACGGCGTCACGCTCTGGCTTGAGGCGTTCGCGGACCGCGCCTACGATGGCGACGGCCACCTGGTGAGTCGGCGTGAGCCCGGGGCCGTCCATCAGGATGCGGAAACCATCGTGGAACAGGCCCGGCGTATTGCATGGGGCGAACGACTCACCACCAGCGACGGGCAGGAACTGGTTCTGGAAGCGCACACGCTCTGTGTCCATGGTGACAACCCGGACGCCATTGCCGTCATACGCCGCATCCGGGATGTCGTGACCACCAGGGCCCGCTCATGACAGTGCCCCGCTTGGAAAATGCCGGTGCCGACGCCTGGATCGTGCGCCTCGCCGAGCGCATCGACCCAGCCAATCGCCGCTGGATCAACGGTTTCTCCCGGGATTGCCGCCATGCCTTCGGGAATGCACTGGTGGAACTGGTGCCCTCCTACACCACCGTGCTGGTGCAATACGATCCCTGGCAACTCAGCGATGTCACATCCCGGGAACGGCTGGAACGCCTCCTGGCCCAGCTGGCACCGGATGAGGATGAAGCAGGGGGGCGGCTGGTGGACATCCCCGTCTGGTACGACGTCAGTGTCGGGCCAGAGCTGGCACTGATCGCGCAACGCAATGGCTGGTCGGCGCAACAGGTGGCCGAAGCCCATGCCGCCACTGAGTACCAGGTGTTCGCGCTGGGCTTCGTGCCCGGATTCGCGTTCATGGGCTTGGTCGAGCCGCAGCTCGCAACGCCCCGGCTGGCCACACCGCGCGAGCAGGTCCCCCGGGGCAGCATCGCCATTGCCGAACGCCAGACCTCCGCCTACCCACAGGTCACGCCGGGTGGCTGGAACCTCATCGGGCGCACCCCCCTCACACTGTTTGACGCTAACCGCGACCCCATGACCGTACTTGAAACCGGGGACCGGGTCCGCTTTGTGCCTTTATCACGGGAGCGCTTCATCGAAATGGGAGGCGACGTGACCCCCGTGGGGGAGGCAGCGACATGAGCAACAGCCCTCACCTCCGGGTCGAGCAAGCAGGCCCCCAAACCCTGTTACAGGACGGGGGTCGTTTCGGGGTGCGCCACCTGGGCATCACCCAGGGCGGGCCGATGGACTGGCATGCCGCCGGGTGGGCCAACGTCCTGTTGGGCAACGCTTACGCCGCGCCTGTGCTCGAGATCACGATTGGTGGACTCGCCCTGGCCGCCGGAGCCAGTACACCGCTGGCGCTTGCCGGGGCGGACCTGGGCGCTGCCCGCAATGGCCAGGCGCTGGCACCCTGGCAGCGGTTCCAGCTGAGTGCTGGCGACCGGCTGACCTTCGACCTGCCCCGCACCGGCCTTCGCGCCTACCTCGCCGTACCCGGTGGCTGGCGGGGCGACGTCAGCCTGGGCAGCGTGGCCTGCGTCCCCCGCGAGGGGCTGGGAGGGCATAAAGGCGGCGGCTGGCCGGTGGCGGCCGGTGACCAGCTGGCCTTCCAACCCCAGCCCTCAACCAACCTGCCCGCCGCCGATACGGTTCCACAACCTCACCGTATTGATTACGCCCAGCCGGCCCGGCTCGGCCTGATTCCTGGCGGCCAGGCAGCGCTGTTTGATGGGTTCAGCCTGTACCAGGCCTTCAACCTTGAATGGACAGTGGCCACCCGTGCCGACCGCATGGGAATCCGCCTCAATGGGCCGGAGCTGACCTGCCACCACAACCCCATGGTTTCCGAGGGCATCCCCTCCGGTGCGGTCCAGGTACCTGCTGACGGCCAGCCCTTCTGCCTGATGAACGACCGCCAGACCATTGGCGGCTACCCACGCCTCGGCACCCTCACCCCGCTTGCCCGCGCCCGGCTGGCCCAGTGCCCGCCCGGCCACCCGGTCCACCTCCACGCCTGCGGTACCGGAACCGCCCAGCGGGCATGGCGCGCGGCATTGGATGCCATGACGGGTTGCCCCCGCCAGCGTGATGAATCAATCGTCCCGGCAACCAATAAGAGAGACTGACCATGGCAACCCCCAACGTCCGTACCGAGGAAAACGGCCCGATCTGCACCATCATCCTCGACCGCCCAGACCGCAGGAACGCCGTTGACCGCGAAACGGCGCAAGCGCTGCAGGCGGCTTTTGAGCACTTCGAAACCAATGAAGCGCTCCACGTCGCGGTGCTCTGGGGCGCCAATGGCATCTTCTGTTCCGGCGCTGACCTCCAGGCCATGGGCGACCCAGAAACACGCAACGCGCTGGATGCCGATGGCGCCGGGCCCATGGGGCCAACCCGTATGACGCTCACCAAGCCAGTCATTGCGGCGGTTTCCGGCTACGCGGTCGCCGGGGGACTGGAACTGGCTCTGCTCTGTGACATGCGCGTCGCGGAGGAATCCGCCACCTTTGGCGTGTTCTGCCGGCGCTGGGGCGTGCCCCTGATCGACGGCGGCACGGTGCGCCTGCCCCGGCTCATTGGCCACTCCCGGGCCATGGACATGATCCTCACCGGTCGCCCCGTTCAAGCCCAGGAGGCGTTGCAGGCCGGCCTGGCCAACCGGGTTGTTCCTGACGGCCAGGCGCGGGAGGCCGCCGAACAGCTGGCGGAACAGATCGCCGGCTTTCCACAGCAGTGCCTTAGAGCAGACCGGGCCTCCGCCTATCAACAGTGGGACCTGCCCATGGACGAGGCACTGCGCCACGAAGGCAGAAACGGCTACCCGATTGTCTTCGAGGAAGCCATCGCCGGTGCCGACCGCTTTGCCAAAGGCGCAGGCCGCCACGGCCATTCAGACGCCGGATCCTGAAAACCAACCGCCCCTGATGCTGGCCCCGCAAGTGCCGGGGCCAAACGTTCAGGCAGCTGTAACGCCCCCCCGCTCCTTAGTCTCCTGATCCGTACCATGCATCAGACCCGCCCTGAGTCGTGCAACCAGTCCAGACTCAAACTACTGAAACGCTAATAACAACGATTATCAGTTGTCATTTTGTTGGTTTCCTTTAGGATACCCCGACAAGGCGGGCCGGCCCCAGTGTCGCCCCGCTGACGGCCAACCATTCAATCAACGAGGAACCTCGACAACCATGCGAGACTTTCGTTCCCCCGGCGCTCTCTACACGATCAACGTCATGCTTGCCACCGCTGGGCTGGCCCAACCGGCCCTGGCGACCGAGGACAACACCGACTATTCCGCCACCCTGCCCACCCTGCTGATCGAGTCCAGTTCGGCGTCGAGCCCGACAGAGGGATATGTGGATTACGAAGGGGCGACCATTACCCGCAACGGCCTTCCAAGCGAGGATGTTCCGAAAACCATTGATGTCATCAACATCCAGAATGACCAGAACTACGGCACCGACGACCTGAGTTCCATTCTGGAAGGCAACGCCGGTGTCGATGCGGGCTACGACATGCGCAGCGAAAACATCTACCTGCGAGGATTCAGGGCCGACGCCAACGACATTCACCGTGACGGCATCCGCTCCAGCGGCCAGGTCCGGCGCAGCACCGCCAATATCGAGCGGGTCGAGATCCTCAAGGGGCCCGCCTCGGCGCTTTATGGCCGCAGCAACGGCGGCGGTGTCATCAACCTGGTCAGCAAATCCGCCAACTTCACGCCGAAGCGTCAGCTGGGCGTCAGCTATGGTTCCTGGGCGGACCGCAGCGTGAACGTGGACATCAACGAGGTCGTCAATGACAACCTTGCAGTACGCCTTACCGGTGAAACCGGCAAGTCCAACTCGTTCCGTTCCGGCATTGAAAGCGAAAACGACATGGTGTCACCGAGTGTCGTGATGACCTCCGATGACGGCAGCCTCACCTGGGAGGCCCAGTACACGTACGACAAAACCTGGCGGGTCCCCGACCGCGGCCCGAGCAAAACCGAATACGACCGCATGGGGATTGACTATGACACCGGCTTCGCCCATCCCGGGGATTACGTTGAGGACATCCTGCATTTCGCCCGCTCCAAGGTGAGCTACCAGATTGCCAAGGATTGGAAACTTGATTGGCTGGTGGGTTACCGGGAAGCCGAACAGAACTTCGATCACCACTACGCTGGCAGTTTCAATGAGGATTCCGGGCTGCTGTCGCGCAACTACGCGTGGCAGGACACCGACAACACAACCCTCACCAACACCCTCAAACTCACCGGTGAGATGGAGACGGCGGGACTGACCCACCAAATCACCGTTGGGCTGGAGGACAGCCGGGAAGAACGGGTTCCGCGGGTCGGTTTCGAAAGCGACTTGGTTGCCATTGATCCCAATGACCCGGCCAGTTGGCCCCGTCCTGACCAGGCCAATGCCCCCGTATTCTTCGATAACGTCCACGAGGCGGACACCCAATCCCTGTTCGTGCAGGACCTGATTGAGCTGACACCCGCCCTTAAAGTAATGCTGGGTGGCCGCATTGATGACTATGAATTCAAGAGCACCAACATTGATGATGAAAGCAGCCGCTACGGGGAAACCGCATTCAGCCCGGACGCCGGGGTGGTTTACGACCTGACCGGGGACCACACCGTCTACACTTCCCTCAGCCAGAGTTTCTCACCCTATGGCGGCCAGGGGTACCTGGGCATCAGTTCCTCCGGGGACAGCGACACCTTCAATACGGACCCCGAGGAAAACCGCCAGTATGAAATCGGCCTGGAGAGCGACTGGCTGGATGAGCGGCTGACCTCCACGGTGTCGGTGTACCACATCGAACACCGTAATATCCGTTACCAGCCCGACCCGGAAAACGATCCCTACCGGTGGGCGGTGCGTGGCAAGGAGCGTTCCCAGGGCCTGGAGCTGAGCATGACCGGCCAGATGGTTGAACACTGGTACCTGCGCGGCTCATTGGGCGTCATGTCGGCGGAGGTGGTTGAAAACCGTGAAGAGCCCGCCGAGGAAGGCCGCCACCTGGAGAACACCAGCAACGTTCAGGGCAATGCCTTTGTCCGCTATGTTCCCAACGACCGATGGTACGGCGAAATGGGCGTCACCCACCAGGGCGACCGCTACAACTACGATCGCGATGGCAGCACCGCGCACCTGGACGGCTTCACCCGAGTTGATGCCATGGTTGGCTGGCAAGGGCGTCATTGGAGCGCCAAGCTTGCTGTGCGCAACCTGCTTGATACCGACTACTGGCGCTCGTCCAGAAGGCCAGGCAAGCCGCGTTCCGTAAACGGCGAACTCAGCTACAGCTTCTGACGCCACGGCAACCGGGCGGCCCAACGGGCCCAGGCCTAGCCCTGGGCCCCGCCCTCCCGCTGCTCCGCCATGTCCATCAACAACGTCTCCACGCCCTCGCGGTAATCGCCCGGCTCGGCCCAGAGTCCGCGCTGCATGGCCTCCAGGAGCCGTTCCCCCATCTCGCGCAGCGCCTCCGGATTGTTCCGTTCCATGAACTCGCGGTTGCCAGCCTCAAAGACCAGCGCCTCGCTCACATTGGCGTACTGGTAGTCGTCCACCAGGCCGGTAGTGGCATCATAGGCAAAAAGGTAGTCCACGCTGGCGGCCATCTCGAAAGCGCCCTTGTACCCGTGGCGCTGCATGCCCTGGATCCACTTGGGGTTGGTCACACGACTGCGCACCACGCGATTGAGCTCCTCCTTGAGGGTCCGGACCCTGGGCGCGGCGGGGTTGCTGTGGTCGGCATGATAGATGGTCGGCTGCCTGCCCCCCATCTCGCGCACCGCATTGGTCATGCCACCCTGGAACTGGTAATAGTCACCAGAATCCAGGATGTCGTGCTCGCGGTTGTCCTGGTTCTGGATCACCGTGTCGAGTTGCCCCAGGCGGCGGGCAAAGGCGTCTGGAGCGGCCTCCCCGTCCGTTTCCTGAGTGTAGGCGTAGCCGCCCCAGTTGATGTAGGCACGCGCCAGGTCGCCGCCGTCCGACCAATGGCGTTCATCAATGGGCCCCTGCAAGCCCGCGCCATAGGCTCCAGGCTTGGCCCCAAAGACCCGGAACGCCGCCTGGCGATCCGCGTCGCCAGCATCCACCCCCTCCGCCCTTAGGCTCTCACGCTGGGCCTCGACATTGGCGCGAATGGTGTTGGTATTCCCCGGTTCCTGGAGCTCGGCCAGCTTCTGCACCGCCGCGTCGAACAACCGGATCACGTTGGGAAACGCATCCCGGAAAAAACCGGAGACCCGCAGCGTCACGTCAATCCGTGGGCGGTCCATCAGGAAGTTGGGCATGACCTCAAAATCCACCACCCGGCTGGACCCCGGCGCCCAGACCGGCCGCACTCCCATCAGTGCAAACGCCTGGGCAATGTCATCGCCACCGGTGCGCATGGTTGCCGTCCCCCAGACCGAAAGCCCAACCTGCTCCGGGTATTCCCCATGGTCCTGGAGGTGGCGCCGCACCAATGCATCGGCCGAAGCCTGCCCCAGCTCCCAGGCCGTCTGGGTCGGGATCGCCCGGCTGTCCACGGCGTAGAAATTGCGCCCGGTGGGCAGCGTATCCAGCCGTCCCCGGGTGGGAGCCCCACTGGGCCCGGGCGGCACAAACCGGCCCTCAAGGCCCGCGAGGCAGTGTCCGATCTCATCCTCGAGACCCTGGGTGAGCGCGGGATAAACCACCTCGCGGACATGGGCCAGAAGCGCCCGCGTACGCCGCCATTCCGGCGCTGGCTCACTGCCCTCCTGATGCCCCAGCACGACGCCGGCCACCAACTGGCTCGCCAGCGCCTCCAACCGTTCACGGGTATCGTGACCATTGCGCCACGGTTCAGGGCTGACGCGGGCCAGTGCCGCCGGCCTGGGCCCCTGCCATTGCGCGGCCTCCGACTTGAGTGGGTCGAAGTCCTCGCCCAGCGCCAGGTCCTGCGCCAGGGCGTGCAGCAGGCTGGCGTCTTCATCTCCATCCCCCCTGGGCAGGCGCACCAGGGCAACCAGGGTGTCCCTCAGCGAGGTCTCGGGCGGACGCTCGCCCAAGCAGTGCAGGCCATCGCGGATCTGGGCCTCCTTGATGTCACACAGATAGTCATCAAGCTGGCGCAACAGGGCCGTCTCGGGGTCTTCCGCCTCCTCACCGGGGCGCCCACTGAGTTCCTCGGCGATATGGCTCTCACGCACATGGTTGAGTATTGACTGGCGCAGATGGTCTTCCCGGCGCTGGTCCAGACCCATCGCCTGATAGTATTCATCCACAAGACGCTCGAGTTCCGCCAGCTCGCCATGGGTTTCCGCCCGGGACAGGGGCGGCGTCATGTGATCAACAATCACGGCCTGGCTCCGGCGCTTGGCCTGGGCTCCCTCCCCCGGATCGTTCACGATGAAGGGGTACAGCTGGGGCATGGGCCCGAGCGCAATGTCCGGCCAGCATTGGTCCGAAAGGCCCACCCCCTTGCCCGGCAGCCATTCAAGGTTGCCGTGCTTGCCAACGTGCACCACGGCGGAAACCCCGTAAACCTCGCGCAACCAGCAGTAGAACGCCAGGTAGCCGTGTGGCGGCACCAGGTCTGGATCGTGGTAGCTGGCGGTCAGGTCCACGTCATAGCCACGGGATGGTTGCATGCCAACGAAGGTTTCTCCCAGACGGATACCGGGGACCATCAGGCGGCCACCCCGACACTTCGGGTCAGCCTCGGGCTCTCCCCAGCGTTCCCGAACCGCCTGTTGGCAGTTTGCGGGCAAGCTGGCGAACCAACGCCGGTAGGTTGCCAGATCCAGGCTCTGATAACAGGGCGAAGCCGCGAGCGTCTCAGCGTTATTGGTGATCCCCGCCTGGAGTTGCTCGATCAGCGCGGTGCCATCCTCGGGCAGGTCAGAGACTGGGTAGCCGGCTTCCGCCATCGCCCTGAGCAGGGTCAGGGTGGAGCGTGGTGTGTCCAGCCCAACGCCATTACCGATTCGCCCGTCGCGGGTCGGGTAATTGGCGAGCACCAGCGCCACCCGCTTGGTGTCATTCCGGGCCTGGCGCAACCCGCACCACCGGCGTGCCAGCTGGGCCACAAAGCGGGCCCGCTCCGGGTGCAACTCATAACGCACCACATCCAGCTGGCAACGACTGCTGTAACGGCTCGCGCTCTTGAAGCTGACCGGCCGGGTAATGATGCGACCATCCAGCTCCGGAAGGGCGATGTGCATCGCAATGTCGCGCCCGCGCAGCCCTTGGCTCTGCTCCGCCCAGTCACTCCGTGTGCAACTGGCGATGATCAACTGCAGGATGGGCAGGTCCCGGTGGAACGGTGAGCCGGGACCACCGGGACTGGAATCCATGGCGGCATTGGCCCCTGCCTGCATGGCGAAACCGGTGGTGTTGAGCAGCACCCGGGCATCGGCCGCCTCGACCAGTTCATTAACCGTCGCCAGGCAGGCAGGCTCCTTGGGTGACGCCACCGCCACCGGCAATGGATTGAGACCGTTTTCCGCCAGGACGTCGATCAACCCGTCGAACATGGTCATGTTGGCGGCCTGCAGATGGCTGCGGTAGAACAGCATCAGCGCCACCGGCCGGTCCTGTGTCCAGTCCTCATACCAGTCCCCAAGCGCCGCCTCCCCTTTGCGGGGGTGATAGATGAGCGCACGCGGCAGCGGTGCCGGCTCCCGCCAGGGCTCATCCCGTCCGAAGCCATAGGCCCCAAGGTACCGGTAAAGCTGGAAGGCGTTATCTCGTCCGCCTTCACGCAGGTAGCGCCAGACACGCCGTGCGACGGTCTCGTCAACGGTACCGCTGGTCAGCAGCTCGACATCCTCGCTGTCGTCCCCGGGCACCACGATCAGTGTGCGCTCCCCGTCCTCCTCCGCCCATTCCTGGAGCTGTTCCAGCCCATAGGGCCAATAGGCCCGGCCGCCGAGCAGCGATACCACCACCAGCCGCGCGTGATCCAGCACCTTGTCCCGGTACAGGTCCAGCGCCGCCGGCTTGGTGAGGTTCAACCAGTTCGCCAGCCGCAGGCTTGGGTAATCTTGCGGCAGTTGCTCAGCAACATCCGTCAACAGGCCGAGCGTGCCATCGGCCGCCGCCAGTATCACCATGTCGGCCGGGCTCTGCGCCAGGTCGATGATGCCCGGCTCGTCGGTAAAGCCCCCGGGCTGGGCGGAAAGCATGTGCATGGTGGCCTCCGGTCAGACCTGCGCCCCCGCGAGCGCTTGATGGAGTGTGTCATGCTCCAGGTCGCGGCCGATCACCACCAGCCGGGTATCGCGGGCTTCGTCCTGCTCCCAGGGGCGGTCGAAATAGTGCGCCACCCGTTCGCCCACCACCTGCACTACCTGGCGCATGGGCTTGCCGGTGTCCGCAAACCCCTTGATGCGGTAGACGGCATGTTCGGCCACCACCGAGCGAATGCGCTCCAGCAGCGCGTTGCTATCGACCTTGCCCAGGCTGATCACGCAGTTGTCGAAATGATCATGGGCATGGCCGTGTTCCTCGCCCTCGGCATGGTGGCGGTCGTGATGGGTCTGCACCGACTCAATCCGCGCCTCCGTTGCCGCATCAAGCCCCATCAACAGGTCGTTCTCCACCTCGCCGTTCTCGACGAACAACACCTTGACCGACTGCGGCAGGTGCTCGCGCACCGCGGCGGTGACCTGATCCCGTTCCGGCGCCTCCAGCTGATCGCTCTTGCTGGCGATGACCAGGTCCGCCGACCCCAGCTGGTCCTCCAGCAATTCCCTCAGGGTCGGGTCATGATCCAGGCTGTCATCCGCCAGACGCTGGCGCTCGACCCGTTCCGGGTCATTGGCGTAGCGGCCCGCCGCAACGGCCGGTGCGTCCACCACGGCGATCACCGAATCGACGGTGCAGTGCTCGCGCACTCCCGGCCAGTTGAAGGCCTGGACCAGCGGCTTGGGCAGGGCCAGGCCCGAGGTTTCGATGAGGATATGGTCGATCCGGTCCCGCTGCTCGATGAGCTTTTCCATGACCGGCACGAACTCTTCCTCAACGGTGCAGCAGATGCAGCCGTTCGCCAGTTCAAAAATGCCGTCGCCCTGGTCGGTGCCGTCGTCGCACGCCAGGGGACAGCCCCGGAGGAGCTCGGCGTCCATATCCATCTCGCCGAACTCGTTAACGATGACAGCAATACGCTTACCATCGGCACGCTGGAGGATGTTGGACAACAGGGTGGTCTTGCCGCTTCCAAGAAAGCCGGTAACCACAGTGGCGTTGATCTTGTCGAGTTGCATGGTCAATTCACTCCATTAATGGTGGGCCGCGCACGCGGGGCAGCGTCCGCCAGCTGCTGGTACGCCCCGCCCAGGGTCTGGGCCAGTTTCCGGCAGCGCCCCAGTGGCACGCGCGCGCGTTCGGTGTCGATGACCGTCAGGGAGGCGGTCAACTGGATGTCCTGAACCGGGTTACGGCTGAGGCCGTCGGTCAGCAGATAGACCCGGGCGCTCAGTTCCGGCTCACGGTGGCGTTGCTCGCTGATCCGGTCACGGACTTGCAGCAGGGCTCGCCTCAGTGGCGTGCCGCCTCCGGCCGGCAGGCCCGACAGGTAAGGGCGACAGTCCCTGGGCGCGCGACGCGGTGGCAAGAGCCACCGGCAGTCGTCGTTGCCGAATGCCAGGATCGCAAGCTGCTGGCGAGCCTGGTAGGACTGGTGGGCAATGGAAAGAACCACGGCCTCCGCGTCCGCCAATGCCCCATTGTTCAGCGTCGAGCCAGAGGCATCGAGCAACACGCAGTTCAAGGTGTGCGATACCCGGCGGTGTGGCCGGAAGTACAGCGTTGATGAGGCATCACCCGACGAGCGCTGCCGGGCTACCAGCGTGCGGAACCAGTCGACGCTCCCGTCGCTCCTGCCCTGACCGGACGCACCCTTTCTCGCCCCGTCGCAACGCCCCGGGGATCGCTCGGCACTCAATCCCACTGATCGGGGTTTGTTGGCTGGCATCGCGCGCAGGCCCTCGGGCTGTTCCTGCATCCGGAACGTGCGGGGATCACCGGGGCTGACCGCGCTGGGTGGCATGCCGCCCCAATCGCCGCCCCCCTGGCCCCCCTCAGGACTTCCACCATCACCAGGGCCCTGCCCGGGGGTTCCCGAGCCGGAATCATCATGCCCCTGGCCCGAGGGTGGCGGGGAGCCCGAGGAGTCCGGCTCATGCCCCCGGCGGTGATGCAGGACCAGCTCCGCCACGGCGTCCACGTCCGCGGCGGTAATCACCCGGTTCCCTTGCCAGGCGGCGTGGGCCCCGGCGGCCTTGCGCCAGGTGATGTCGGCTCGCACCCCTTCAACCCCGGCTGCCAGGCACTGCTCCACGATCCGGGTTTCCTCGCTGGCCGGGCACTCGATGCCCGGATAGACCTCACGCGCCCTCTCGATCCGGTTACGAAGGTCGGCCTCCTGAGCCGCATAACGCTCAACAAACGCCTGGGGCGCCTGCTCAAACGCCATGCGCTGGCGCATGATGGCCGCTCTTTCGTCGACCACGTCAGGGGTGGTCAGCGCTACCGAGAGCCCGAAGCGATCCAGCAACTGGGGCCGCAACTCACCCTCGTCCGGATTCATGGTCCCCACGAGCATGAACTCGGCCGCATGCGTCCGGCTGATGCCGTCCCGCTCCACCCGGTTAACGCCGGAAGCCGCCACATCAAGCAACGAATCCACCAGCGGGTCCGGCAACAGGTTCACCTCGTCAACGTAGAGCACCCCGCCATGGGCCTTTGCCAACAGACCTGGATTGAAGGCCACGGACTGGTCGCCCAGGGCTTTCTCCAGGTCCAGGCTGCCGGTGAGCTGTTCCTCCGTGGCGCCCAGCGGCAGCGTCACGAAGCGCCCTTCCCCGCCGGGATGCAACCGTGCCAGACCACGCGCCAGGGTCGACTTGGCACAGCCACGCGGCCCGCTGATCAGGACCCCTCCCAGGCGTGGCTCAATACTCGCCAGGATCAGGGCCATTTTCAGATTGTCCTGTCCCACCACAGCGGTGAACGGGAAGACGGGCATGGATACGTTCTCATCAACCTGCATCGTCAAAGACGGCACTCCATCGTTCAAGCAAGCGCGTGTGGCCATACTGGCGCCGCGCCTGGCGTATAGCATTGCGCACACCACTGCGACCGAGCCGGGTGCCGGCGTCCAGGGCTAGTTCGTCTGAAAGGCCAGGCTCTTCGACCCCTCGGTGATCATGAGGATCACCCCACCGATGATGTTGGGGCCGTAGAGCGCCGATTGCGGGCCACGGAGGACATCCAGAGCGCAACGCTCATATCGGGCCTCGATGGCATCTTGATCAAGCACCGTTGCGGCACGGGGTAGTCCACCAGCCCTTCTTATCGCAAAAGGCGACAGTGACCTCATCCGGCGGGTTCAAACCGCCGACGGGCCATCAGGGCATTCACGCGGCCGCGTCTTCAGGGTCGTTGGACCGGTTCCCGGCAATCCGCCTGAGCACCAGCGCACAGGCCAGGCCGACCACCAGCCAGAACGCCAGGTTGGTTAATCCGGTCGCCCAGATAAAATCGTGATGCAACGCATGCAGCGTCGAGACCGCCTCCGGGTCGGGATGGGAAAACAAGGGGCCTTCAGGGTGTGCCGGGACAAAGAGATAGGGCAGACCCAGCAACGGCAGCCCCAGCGCCCTTTTCCAGCCGGACGCCAGGCACAGCAGCCCCAGCCCCGTGGCAGCCAGGATCACGGTCGTGACCCACCACAACTGACGCGTCGCCAGCGCCGCGCTGTTCGCCCCGGGGACCTCGGGAGGAAGCCCCAGCGAGGGCGCCACAAACACCACCAGGTAACCAACCAGCCCCAGCAAAAGCCCATGCAACGGGGTCAGCCTCAAACGTCCGCGTTCATGCAGCTGGTTCATGAGCACCAGCATGACGGCCGTAAAACCAACGCCCGCGAGCACGTTGGACAGCCCCGTGAAGAACAGGCGTTCACCGCCATCCGAAGGCGCCCAGCCATCCCCGCCATGCGCATGCCCCCCATGGCTATGGTCGTGCTCATGGCCATGGGCGTCAGCCGCTTCCGGTTGCGCCGCAGCGCCTTCGAACTGTTCGGCCGACAGAAGAATAGGGGTAACCCCAAAGGACTGGATGGCGGTCAGCAATACGCCAGCAACTGCGCCAATCAGACAGGCGCTCAGAATAAAGGATCGAAACATTCCGTTTTCCTCCGGCAATCAATGGTTCGTGCTGTTCAGACACAATCACCGGGCGGTTAATACCAACCCAATGAGCGGCTTGCCCCTTAGTGGCAGGGGAAGACGAAACTGTGCCGCGTATCGTGCGCCGCGTTGTGCACCGCTTCCATGGGCAGAAAGCCCACGCCAAAGAGGATGACAACGCCAAACAGCAGGACGGCACCTTGCTGGAGGAGCGAAGAGGATTGGGATGCCGAAGCGGAGTCCGCCCCGGTCGTATAGGAGGAATAGACCGACATTGTTTTACTCCCTGAGTGCCCGCCGCACCCTTAGTGGATGAAATACCAAAAACAGGCCGGTCTTCGGGCTCAAAAGGAGACAGCCAGCCTGGCTGTCTTCGCCTGCACCTTCCCGGTATGGAACCAGTGGTATTCGCAGGCTACGCCTTTATCACCGATGCGGGGGCAGCGATGGCATTGGCCTCAAGGGCCGCACCATACTTCCCGATTATCCCCTGACGGGGCACCTGTTTTCTGAGCGATTACCTTACTCATTTACCGGACAAAGCGCAACGCCCCGGCGAGGGATTCATGGGCCCTGCACCCGATGCGCGGCACCAGATGCGCGTGGCCGATTGCCGCCCCATTGTGCCCTGTTACCCCACTGACGGGGCCGGGCAATGGGTGGCACAGTCCGGGCACTGCGCCGGGGTACCGCCCTCGGGCACGGGCAGCACCCGGCCACAGTCACCGCAACGGGAACCAAGCGCCCGCATTACGGAATCACGCTCGTCGGCAGCCATCGACGACCACCGGACAATCTGGTCCCGGGACCGGCCGCAACCGATACAGGACTCATTCTGGAGACGGCAAACGCCGACGCAGGGCGAGGCAATACGAGACCCCTTGGCCATAACAGGATCCTCCATGGCTATTAAAGGCAAGCCGCCTACCCTACCACGCTGGCGGGCAGGCAATGACCCCGAATTGGCTGACTGATTCCGATCAGACCGGTATTGAATCTGAATTGCCCCGACCCCGTGACGCCATATCAAAAGTAGTAGACAGCGCCAACATTCAGCTCATTAATTTCTTCGTCAAGACCAACGTCTTCATTGTTGCGCTGCAGGGCTTCCGCGTAAACGTACATGTTGTCGTTCACGTTGCGCTTGGCCTGAACGGTGATGACATCACTTTCGTCGTCCGATGTATCTGCTTCAGCAGACTCATAGGATGCACGGAACGAGTTGGCGCCCATCGTATAATGACCCATGACACCGAACAGGTCCTGACCATTTTCAGCACCAAGCTCAATGGATGACCCATCATTGACATAGGCATCCTGCCCCTTACGCCTGTCGTAATAGGCATCCAATGTCAGATTCTCGTTAACGTCGAAAGCAACACTCAGACCATAGCTGTTTTCATTGCTTTGATCGGTTAGATAATGACCTGTCCTACCAGTTCCATCGTTGGAATCCATAGCCACTGCCACAGTCACAGGATCCATGGAGTATTTCATACCCAGCTGATAAGGGTGACTCGCATCCTGCTCAGGATCGCCGTTGCCAGAGTCGGTCATGCCATTGACCTGAACGACACCGTGAACAGTCAGCCCACCAAAACTGGGAGAAACATACTGTACAAGGTCATTTTCAGCGGTCGTATAACTCGCATACAGGTTATTCAGACCCACTTCATAGATCCAGTTACCATAGTCACCAACGAGTGCTTCATACTGTGAATCATCAGACCCGACCCAGATCCTGCCAAATGTCTCACCCTTGATACCGATATAGGCTTCATCCAGATCGTCCAGGCCTGAACTACCGCTTTCCTTATCGTCCGCCCTGATTCCCTCAAGTTCAATCTTTCCGAACGCAGTAATGCCCGGTGCCACTTCACTCTCGTGCTTCAGACCGATGGTGGAGCCGTTGTCCTTTAGCCCGTCGTTGGTGACACTGTTGACGTCAGAATCGACGTAGCGGTTAACCAGCTGAATATTACCGTACAACGTTGGCATGGAGTCCATGCTGGCCGCCAATTCCTCAACGGTCATCGCTGCAGCAGAGCCAGAGAAGGTCGCCGCAGCGACAGCGGATACGATCATGGTTTTTTTCATTTTTGGTTTTCTCTTTGGCTGAAGTGTTTTCAGTTTCTGTCAACACTTACGTTCCATTAAGTCAGCTCCAGATCACTATCTCGAACTGCGTTCCTATAGCGGTTACAGCCCTAAACCGACAAGTGCCTTTCATCTTCCCGGAAACGCCATCCGTTAAGACATTCTTATCAGCCACTTGTTCGTTAGTGCCGGTTTCCGTTTAAGCGGTAGCCCCAGTCAAGTTCCATTCACTCAAAAACCGATATCCCTATTACCTCCAGCAATTCACTAGAATTTTTTCATGCCGACCGCCCCTATACTTCTAAACAATTCAGACCACTTTTGCAAACCCCGACCCAGCCTTCCAGGCGATGGTTAATGCCCGATCCGGATAGTGCGGAGCGCCTCTACAGCGCCCTGAGGCGCCGATCAGGGATCGTTCGGATCAACGGTAAAGGAGCTGATTTGATCGACGAATAACGCCATGTTGTTTTTTCGATTGCCGTCAAAACCGGCAGTTCCTACATTCGTCAGTGTCTTGTCTGGCTGATTCTCCGGTCGGATGGGTCAGAAAGGCATCAGGTCTCATAATCAGGGCGCCGGTAGGAAGCCGGCGCAGATCAATAATAACGACAGGACCCCGAACGCCATGAAACGACTTATAACAACGATTGCCATTTGCATTACATTCACAGCCTCGGCCACGACAGCCGCCTCGCCATCGGAGGAGACCAAGGACATCCGGATTGCCTATGATGCTGACCCGGTCACTCTGGACATTCACGAGCAGCTGTCCGGCGGCATCCTCCAGCTTTCCCATATGACGTTTGATCCACTGATCCGGTGGAACAAGGACCTTTCCTTCGAGCCCCGCCTGGCCAAGAGCTGGGAACGCGTCGACGATCGGACCATGCGCTTCAACCTGCGTGAGGATGTCCAGTTCCATTCCGGCAACACCCTGACCAGTGAAGACGTGAAGTTCACCTTCAACCGCCTCAAGCGGAGTCAGGACTTCAAGGCCATCTTCAAGCCCTTCAGCGAACTGAACATCATCGACGACACCACGTTCGAGCTGGTCACGAAGAAGCCTTATCCCCTCGTGCTCAACGCCGCCACCTACATCTTCCCGCTGGACAAGCAGTTCTACACGGGCACTGACGAAGACGGCAACGACAAGAGCCGGATCTCCAAACAGGGCAGCACCTTCGCCTCGCGCAACCAGTCCGGGACCGGCCCCTACCGCGTCACGTCACGCCAGCAGGGCGTCAAGGTGGAGTTCGAACGCTTTGACGAGTACTGGGACGAGGCCTCACCCGGTAACGTCGAACACATCTCGCTGACGCCCATCAAGGAAAACAACACGCGCGTCTCGGCCCTGCTGTCCGGTGGCGTGGACTTCATCGCCCCGGTTCCGCCGACGGATCTGGCGCGGATCAAGCGTGATCCGAAGACCAGCCTGGAAACGATGAGTGGCACCCGCATCATCATGTTTCAGATGAACCAGAAGCGGGTTGAAGCGTTCAAGGATGCCCGGGTCCGTAAGGCGTTCGCCTATGCGATCAATCAGGAAGGCATCGCCCAGAAGATCATGGAAGGTTTCGCCACACCGGCCGCCCAACTCTCCCCAGAGGGCTATCAGGGGCATGTGCCGGAGCTTGAGAAGCGATTCGATGTGGCCAAGGCGAAGCAGTTGATGAAGGAAGCCGGCTACGGCGATGGCTTCACCATCTCAATGATGGCACCCAATAACCGCTACGTGAATGACGGCAAGATCGCCCAGGCAGTCGCTGCCATGCTGGCCCGGATCAACATCAAAGTGGATCTGAAGACCCTGCCCAAAGCCCAGTACTGGCCCGAGTTCGACAACCGTGCCGCGGACATGATGATGATCGGCTGGCATTCGGACACCGAGGATTCGGCGAACTTCTACGAGTTCCTGACCATGTGCCCGGATGCGGATTCCGGCGCCGGCCAGTACAACGCGGGCAACTACTGCAACCCGGAGCTCGATGAGCTGGTCGAGAAGGCCAACGTCGAAACCAACCGCGAGACGCGTGCCAAGCTTCTCCAGCAGGTTGAAAAAGGACTGTATGAGGACGCGGCCTTCATCCCGCTGCACTGGCAGGACCAGGCCTGGGCTTCGCAGAAGAACGTCAGGATCAAGCCCATCGTCAACGTCATGAACTTCCCCTACATCGGCGACCTGGTCGTCGAATAAACGGGCGCCCAATGGCTCACCGGCCCGCAAACCGGGTCCGGTGCCAGCCGTTGGCGGCAACGTTCAGAACGGCCCGGGATCGACGTTCCCGCGCCTCCGCATAGTTGGTGTCCCTCATGCTTGCTTTTCTGGTTCAGCGAATTGGCCAGGCCGCCCTGGTCATGTTCATCATCAGTGTGATCAGCTTTGCCATCCAGGATGGTCTGGGCGATCCCCTCCGGCAGATGGTCGGTCAGTCGGTCTCTGACGCCGAACGCCAAGAACTCCGCCAGGAACTCGGCCTGGATGACCCCCTGCTCTTCCAGTACGCCCGGTTTGCCGGAAACGCCGTACAGGGCGACCTCGGCACCTCCTATTTCTATGGAGAGCCAACGATGGACGTCATCCTCGACCACCTGCCCGCTACACTGGAGCTGGTGATTGCCGCCAGCCTGATCGTCGGTCTGTTCTCCGTTCCCATCGGGGTTTACGCAGCCATCCGCCCCCGGGCCTGGCTTGCGAAGTTCTTCATGGGCGTCAGCACTGTCGGCATCTCCATACCCGTCTTTCTCACGGCCATCGTCCTGATCCAGCTCTTCTCAATCGGCGTCACCGTTACCTGGTTCCCGTCCGATACCGGCTGGGGGCAATGGCTGAACGAGCTGCTGTCAACCGAAGGCGGCATGCCCTCCTATGGGCGTGGTAATGACCTGACACACCTGTTCGGCACCTGGGATTCCAATTTCTTCTCCGCCAGCGGTCTCCTGAACCTGGTGTTACCGGCCATTTCGCTGGCCGCCATCATGCTGCCGCTGTTCATCCGGCTGATCCGCGCGGAAATGATGGAAGTGCTCCAGAGCGACTACATCCGGTACGCCCGCGCCAAAGGCCTCACACCCCGTCGCGTCCACTTCGTGCATGCCCTGAAGAACACCATGCTGCCGGTCATCACGGTGGGCGGCGTGCAGCTTGGCATCATGGTGGCCTACACGATCCTGACGGAAACGGTTTTCCAGTGGCCGGGCGTTGGCCTGATGTTCCTGGAGGCCATCACACGCAGTGACATTCCATTGATCGTGACCTACCTGATGGTGGTGGGGCTGATTTTCGTGATCACCAATACGGTGGTTGACCTGATCTACGGGCTGGTGAACCCAACCGTGAAACTGACGGGAGCAAAGGCATGACCACAACAACAGCACCGGCCTCGCGCCTGAGCCGGTTCCGGGGCTCCTTCTTCTGGCACAGCTTCAAACGGGACAAGGTGGCCATTGTCAGCTTTGTGGTGTTCGTGGCAATGGCTCTGGCGGCGCTGTTTGCGCCTGCCGTGGCGCCCCACGACCCCTACGACCTGGCAACCATCAACATCATGAACGCCGAGCTGCCTCCGGCATGGCTGGATGGCAGCGATGCATCGTTCCCGCTGGGCACCGACGCCCAGGGCCGCGACCTGCTCTCCACGATCCTGTACGGTACCCGGGTCTCCCTGCTGATCGGCTTTGGCGCCGTGATCCTGCAGGCGGCGCTCGGCATCCTGTTCGGCCTGCTCGCCGGCTATCTGGGAGGCCGGGTCGACTCCATCCTGATGCGGATTGCCGACGTCCAGCTGTCGTTCACTACCCTGATGGTCGCGATCATCGTCGGGGCCGTGTTCAAGGCCAGTTTTGGCAACCTGATGTTCGGCGAGATCGCCATCTACATGCTGATTCTGATCATCGGTATCGCTGAGTGGCCACAGATTGCCCGGACGGTCCGGGCCTCCGTTCTGGCGGAGAAAAAGAAGGAATACGTGGAAGCGGCGAAGGTCATGGGCTTTCGCACACGGCGCATCATGTTCCGGCACATTCTGCCGAATACGCTCTCTCCGATCTTCGTCATCGCCACCGTTCAGATCGCAAACGCCATCATTTCAGAGGCGGCGCTGTCTTTCCTCGGACTGGGCATGCCGGAGACACAGCCGTCGCTGGGCTCGCTGATCAAGTCCGGCTTTGACTACATCCAGAGCGGCTCCTGGTGGATCACGCTGATCCCCGGCCTCGTACTGGTCATTCTGGTGCTGGTCATCAATCTGCTCGGCGACTGGCTGCGCGATGTAATGAACCCGCGACTGTATAAGGGATAGGTCATGGCATTATTGGACGTCAAAAACCTCGACATCCGCTTCGCGGTGCGTGGCGGTGACCTGAACGCCCTGCGGGAAATCAGTTTTTCGCTCGATCGGGGCGAACGGCTGGGACTGGTAGGTGAGTCCGGCGCTGGCAAGTCAGTGGCGGCCTTCTCCATCCTGAACCTGACCGCACAGCCGGGCTACCTGGCTGGCGGCCAGATTCTGTTCGAAGGGCGTGACCTGGCCGCCATGAGCGAGCGCGAAATCCGCAAGATCCGCGGCAACCGCATCGCCATGATCTTCCAGGACCCGATGATGACGCTGAACCCGGTTCTGACCATCGAAACCCAGATGATCGAGGCGCTTCAGGCGCATCAGCGCATCAGCCGTAAAGCCGCCCGGCAGATCGCGCTGGACCGGCTCAAACAGGTCCAGATTCCATCACCGGACAAGCGTTTGGATCAGTATCCGCATGAGCTTTCGGGCGGGATGCGCCAGCGCGTGATCATCGCGATCGCCCTGTTGCTGGACCCGGACGTGATCATCGCGGACGAGCCGACCACCGCCCTGGATGTCACCATCCAGGCGGAAATCATGGAGCTGCTGCTGGAACTGTGCGAACAGCATCATGTCGCATTGATGCTGATCACCCATGACCTTGGCGTCGTCTCACAGGTCACCCAGCGCATGTTGGTCATGTACGCCGGCCGCATCATTGAGCAGGGGCCGACGAAAGAAATCATCAACGACGCCCAGCACCCCTACACGCAGGGACTGATCGATGCCCTGCCCCAGATGGGCGAACCGGGCAGCCTGCTCTACCAGATCCCCGGCACCATGCCATCGCTGAACCACATTCCTCCGGGGTGCCCGTTCCATCCGCGCTGCCAGTTCGCCACGGAGCAGTGCCGGAGCAACATGCCGGACTATGTCCAGTCCGGCAACATAGAAGTAGCGTGCCACGAGGTCCAGGAACTGATTGAGGCCGAAACGCACCAGCGGGAGACCCATCCATGAACGCCCAGGCCAACCCACTCGTCGAAATCCGCAACCTGGAGAAACGCTTCGATCTGTCCGGGAATCTTCTTGAGCAGCTGCGTTTTAAAAAGGGCCGTATCGAGCGTCACCGGGAATTCGTTCACGCGATCAACGATGTCAGTCTGGACGTGCGCAGAGGCGAAGCACTCTGCGTGGTCGGAGAGTCCGGCTGCGGCAAGTCCACGGTGGCACGAACCGTCATGGGCCTGCTCTCCCCTTCGGGAGGCGGCGTTTATTACGATGGACAACGTATTGATAACCTGGACGGGAAGTCCGCACTCCCCTATCGGCGGCGGATGCAGATGATCTTCCAGAACCCCTATGCGTCGCTGAATCCGCGTATGACGATCCAGCAAACCCTGGAGGAACCCATACGCTTTCATTACCCTGACTGGTCGATTGGTGCCGTCCGCGAGAAAGTGGCAAGCGTCATGGAATCGGTTGGCATTGGCGCCGACTGGGGGAAACGCCTCGGGCACGAGTTCTCCGGCGGGCAACGCCAGAGGATCTCCATCGCCCGCGCGCTGGCGGTTGATCCGGAGTTCATCGTGGCCGATGAACCCATTTCGGCGCTGGATGTGTCGATACAGGCTCAGGTTCTGAATCTTTTGATGGAGGCCCAGGAAAAACGCAACCTGACGTATCTGTTCATCACGCATGACCTGTCAGTCGTCGAGCACTTTGGCACCCGGGTTGCCGTCATGTACCTGGGCACGGTCTGCGAACTGGCCGAAACCCAGACCCTGTTCGAAAGCCCGCGCCACCCCTACACACAGGCACTGCTGTCCGCCATCCCCCGACTGGAAGATGACCGCCCCAACCACATCCGCCTGCACGGCGAAGTCTCCACACCAGTCGAGTTACCGTCCGGGTGTGTTTTCCATGGCCGCTGCCCGTATGCCAATGAGCGCTGCCGGACCGAGGTCCCTGAGCTGATCACCACCGACACCGGGGCCAGGGTCGCCTGCCACGCCGTCGAGGAAGATCGTCTATAGTGTTGGCCGCTGACACAGCACAACACAGGCAGACGAGCGGGTAACACTACTATGGAAATACGCTGGCTTGAAGACTTCCTCGCGCTGGCGCGAACACGGCATTTTTCTCGTGCCGCCGAAAGCCGACATGTCAGTCAGCCAACCTTCAGTCGCCGCATCAGGATTCTGGAGGAAACGATGGGCACGACCCTGATTAACCGTCAAACGCTTCCGCTGTCACTGACACCGGCCGGGGAGCAGTTCCGCGATATGTGCGAGCGAATGACGCGTGACCTGCGCCAGACTCGTGACCGCATCGCCGCGATGGAGGAAGCGGCCAGTCGCCGCATCAGTGTCGGTTCCACACAGGGTCTGTTTTCCCATTTCTTCCAGACTTGGGCCGATCAGACCGGATTACGCGAGCGCCTGGCCATCAACCTCGAATCCACCAACTGGGTTGGTAAAGACTTTCTGGATGCCCTGGACGCCGGCGACGTCGACCTGGTGCTGTGTTACTGGCACCGGCACCTGCCCTTGCAACAACGCCTCGATCCCGAGCACTACGCTTGGCTCACCCTTGGGCGGGAACAGATCACGCCTTTTTCCATCGCCCAGGAGGACGGCTCACCGCGGTTCGCGTTGCCCGGAACCGCGGATCAGCCCGTGCCGACCATCTCGTACCACTCGCGAGGCTTTCTGGCCTCGGCCATCCAGGAAGAGCTGAGCCTGTGTCCGCAGCAGGCGCACCTGTTTCCCCTGAACGAGAACAGCCACTCAGCCAGTATCAAAACCCTGGTCAAACAGGGCTTCGGCATGGGTTGGCTGCCGTACCGGATGGGCAAAACCAACCTTCAGTACGGCCAGCTTGCCCGCGCCGGGGATTCACAGTGGGATGTTCATGTCGATATCCGCCTGATCCGCCTCCGAACTCCCCGCTCGGAAGACGTCCTAACCCTATGGAACGAACTGGAATACCAGAATGACCAATGATGCCATTGCCGTACAGCAAGCCGACCATATAAAGCAACTCAAGGCGGCTTACGTGGACGTCCTGAAACAACTGGGCTACGGGGGCGTCCTGATCAGCTCCGGCGCCGCACCGCTGCGCTACGCCGATGACCAGGCCCATCACCATCACGGTTATGGCCATTTCCTGCACTGGACCGGTCTAACAGGCGTTGAGCACAGTTGGCTGCTGGTCGAAAGGGATGGAACCGTCCGGCTCTGGCTTCATACACCAGACGACTTCTGGCATGCGCCCCCAACCCTGCCGACGGAACCCTGGACGCATGAGATCACCGTCTCAGGCAGTCAGACCCCGGAACCGCCTGACGCGACGCATCTTCCGGGACAACTCGCCGTCATCGGCGACCCGTCACAGATTGCCAATGCACCCGGTGCCCCCAACCCACCGTCACTGATCGCAGCGCTTGACGAACTACGCCTGGTGAAAAGCGATTACGAAATCAACTGCATCAAACAGGCCAACCGGATCGCGGCAGCTGGCCACCAGGCCGCCCGGGAGGCGTTTCTGGATGGCGCCAGTGAATTCGGCATCAATCTGGCGTATCAACAGGCCACCGGCCAACGGGAGGCCCTGGCGCCCTATCACAGCATCATTGGCCTCAACGACAACGCCGGCATACTGCATTACCAACACTACGATACGGCGCCACCGCCACGCCGGCACAGCCTACTGGTCGACGCCGGCGTCCGTTACCGGGGCTATTGTTCCGACATTACACGAACGACCGGAGCGCCCGACCAGGCGCGTTTCAGGGCACTCATTGGAGGACTGGATCAACTCCAGCAAAGACTGTGCGAGGCGGTCACTCCCGGGGTCGAGTTCGCCGAGCTGCATCAAAAGGCTCATTGGGGGCTCGCAGCGCTGTTGCGAAGCAGCGACCTGGTACAG
This sequence comes from Salicola sp. AFF1, assembly GCF_056783195.1. NCBI lineage: Bacteria > Pseudomonadati > Pseudomonadota > Gammaproteobacteria > Oceanospirillales > Halomonadaceae > Salicola > Salicola sp. AFF1. The sequence goes on along the minus strand of NZ_JBXAYL010000002.1, from coordinate 22,114 downwards.
GGGCTCAGCGAAGAAGCCATTACGGAGCGCGGGATCACGCGCGCCTTTTTCCCGCATGGCCTCGGCCACTTGCTGGGCATCCAGGTCCACGACGTGGCCGGGAAGCCGGTACCGGCACCTGAGAACGCGCCCTTTCTGCGACTGACGCGGTCTCTTGAAAAGGGCATGGCCATCACCATTGAACCCGGGCTATACATTATTCCCTCGCTACTGGAACCGCTCCTCAATGGCGCCGACGGGCGCCACCTCAATCACACGCTCATCAATGAACTGAAAGGCTGTGGCGGCATTCGTATTGAAGATAATGTGGTCGTTACCTCCCAAGGGTCCCAAAACCTCACGCGCCCCTACTTGCCGGATTGATTGAGCCGACGAGGTTGCAATGTAGAGCGTATCCGTTCTCACTGGCCCTGGACGAATGACGAGGGATTCGGGCTGACAGTTACTTCAAGCGAGCCAGCCGAAGCGCCAGCCCTCCCAGCAGACCGACCCCTGCAATCAGAACGCCCCAAAGCAGCCATTGCCGCCAGGGCAGTGGCGGCGGGGCCTGTTTGAGGCGTGCAGCCCCTCCAAGGGTCTGTTCGCCAATGACCTCGACGTCCGCGATGACCTCCCGATCCAGGCTGGATAGATCATTCAGAAGCTGCGTCACCGGTGCCGGCGCCCCTTCAGCGCGGGTGCTTCCAAAGGCCAGGGTATAGGGCCCCTCGCCACGGGCCAGAAAGAGCAGTTCATGAGGTGTCCATCCAAGCTTGAGCCGTACCGGCTCACGCGTGCCGCTGACCCGCCAGTACCTGTGATCATTCCGCCGCACCGCCACCGCGTTGCTTTCCAGCGTCGCCTTGTCCGCGTGCAGTCGGTAGAACATGCCACGATGCCGGAGATGCCAGGCAGCCTGCGGCGCTGGGCGCGACGACACGGCAACCCGGGCCAGGTTGTTGCCCTCCAGGAAGGCCAGGTCGATACGATCAACCGGGAAATAGCCCGGCATCCGGAAAAGCTGGTCCTGATCCTCCCGATCCGGCTCCCCCTCCAGCGTCAGCCATTGCCGGGCGGGTTTCGCCTGCTCCGGTTCCGTCAGCACCCTGGCATCCGTGAGCCGGGCCCCGGCCTCCTCGGGCCAGCGCAACCGCAGATAGGGCCCATTGGTGGCGGAAAAATCAACGCGATCCTGGACGAGTTCGTGCCCCTCAAAACTCAGCCGGGCAAGCGTCAGGTCCTCAGCCAGGGGCCGCCACTGCTGAAGGTCGTTACTGACGTGGAGATCCAGACCATCCAGAAGGCCACCCCCATCAGCCTGTTCCCAGGTGAGCTCCAGGCCAATGGCCGGCTGCTCGAAGCCGGTAAGATCGAAAACATAAGCACCCACAGCACCGCTGCGCTCCTGCTCATCCTCCTGCAGGCGCAGTATGGTGCCACTGTCATCGGTAATCAGCTCCAACGCCCCATGTCCCTTCCGGGATTCCGCCGCCAGGGGAAAGAATGGAACCGGTCGGGTCTCGGGCTTGCCGGAATCGGCGACGGGGTGGCGCAGATTGTGTGGCACCGTCTCGCCGTCGGTGTTGTACAGACGCATGTCACCGAGGTCGCGGCGCGTAAGGTTCCGGTAGACCCGTTCCGGCAACCGCAACCGTTGAATTGGACGCTCCTCGTTCACCGCCAACCGCAACCCGTAAGCAAAATCATCCGGTTCCGGCTGTGCCGCGCCCAGCGACAATGGCAGCGCCAACAGCACGCCAAGCCAGTATCTCATGTCGACTCCCGCGAGCGCTCCGGTGGCAGGGGGGCCATATAGCCAATCAACAACATCAGCAGACCCACCCCCATGAAAGAGATAATCCGTGTAACCGTGCCACTCTCCGCCAGATCAATCAGGAACAGCTTTGCAACGGTCAGCCCGAGCAGTGCCGCGCCCACCAGCCACAGGACCCGGCTCATGCGCGACCGGGCCATGCCCATGACCAGCATCGCGGACAGGCCCCAGGCAACCGCCAGGGCACTCTGCAGCACCCCGGACTGGAACAACGCCTCCGGGGTGTAACTGATTCCGCCCCAGTGGTGGACTGCGCGTGCCAGTACCGCATTGAGCCATAGGAAGCCGGCCATCCCGAGTGCCGAAAGCATCGGCTTAGTCGCCTTCTCCCCGAGGAAACGGTACCCCGTTTGATACCACCAGAGAGCTACCGCCGCCGGCAGCAACGCCTGCACCAGATCCAGCGGATTCAGAACCGGCATATAGGGCAGCGGGCTCGCGCCCCCGGGATGGCTATAGGCGGCAATCAGCCACAGTGCCGATACCCCGATCACCGGATAGAGCCCCGGTCCCCGATACCCTTCGACCGACGCGGCCACGGGCCAGAGGTGATCCGGCCTGTTACTGCCCATCGCCAGGATCGCCAGGGCGGGCACCAGCCCCCAGGCCGCCACTGGCCAGGCGCCGGGGACGGTACTCGAGCCCAGGCCGCTGACCAGCCACCCCAGCTCCACCGCCAGAAACAACACAAGCAGGCAGAGACCCGCACTGTGGCTGACGCGCAGCCACGCCTTGGGCCAGCGGGCTTGTTTGAGAAGGACCAGGTGGGCCACGAAGAATCCAGCCCAACCAAGCCCGCCGTTGCCAGCCAGAAAGTGCCCATTCGGCCGCCCTTCCAGGATTGACAGGGCAATCCACAGCGTCACGGGCCAAAGCCCCATGGCCGGATAGCCCAGCTCCAGCCAGGCCAACCGCCGCGAGACCAGCGCCAGGGCAACCGCACTGGCACTCAGAAACAGCAAGGCCGTACCCACGAACCAGTCATGACCGACCTGACGCTCAATCTCGGCCAGGCCGCCACCGAGCCACCACATCAGCCCCCAGCTCAGAAGCACCCGGCTCCACGCGGCGGCCCACCGATACGACTCGCGCTGCATCAACCACCCCGAGGCCAACGCCGACAGGCTGATGATGAGACAGCCCAGATAGAGGCCATTCAACACCGGCACGTCTCCCCAGCTGTTTGCGCTCAACAGCGCAATCACAAAGCTCATCCCCGCACCGAACTGCAGCAGGAGCCCGGAGACACGGGGTAGGAGACGGTCCTGCCGGCAGCCAACCCATATCAGCCCGGCCCCCTCCAGCGCCCAGACCGCCGCTGTCCACTGGCTGTCCAGCGCCAGCGGAATCGCCAGCGTGATGAAGACAACCCCCAACGCCAGAAAGGCCTCGGCGAGCGGGCGCATTCCCTCGCGACGCCATAACGCGGTCGCCAGCGCCACATAAAGGGCCGCGACGGCCAGCGCACTGAAAGCAAGCCTAAGGGGGTAATCCTCAAGCATGGCGGCCTGGAGACCGAAACCAACCAGCGGCACGCCAAACACCAGGGTCCCATCAATGTATTGCTTGAGCCGTGGCGGCTGTTGCCGGGCGAAGAGCACGGGCAGGGCCACGAAGAAGAGGAAGAACAGGATCAGGAAGGGCTGGGTGGACGCATAATGCGCGGGCTCATACGAGGCCACGCCCCAGGCTGTGGCAATGACGAAGGTGAACATGAACGCGATCAGGTTGAGCTCACGCCAGGCCCGGAAGTAGGCGATGCCGACAATGCCCGCGTTGAGCACGGCGTAGTAGCCGAACAGCAGCACATGGCTGCCCTCTCCGGTGGAGGCCAGCACCGGGGCCATGAAACCGCCGCCGGCAGCAAAGGCTGCCAGACCCCGGGCATCCTGCAGAATGGCCAGCGCCGCGAAAAGCACGGACAACGCAACAAGCAGCGCAAACGCCAGCCCCGGTGGCATCAGCTCGTAAAGCCGCAGGGCGGTGAAGACCGTGAGATACATCATCCCCACACCACCGCCCTGAAGCAGCACCCCGTAGAGCCACCGGGACCCACTGAGCCAGTAGCCAACCCCGATCATCACGATGCCACCCAGCGCCACCACAGCGAGGCGGAACTCAATGGGTAACAGGGCCTGATCCACGCTGTACTTGAGCAGGAAAGAGAGCCCGAAAAACAGAACGACCAGCCCCACCCGCAACACCACGTTGCCGCCCACCAGATAATCCCAGATCCGATGTCCCAGAGACGTCAGCCAGTCAGGCTTGCCGGCGGAAGACGCCCCGGTGTTGGAGGTCTGCCAGGCACCCTGGTTGAAAACCGGCTCATCAGGCTGGGGCTCCCGAGGCGCGGCGGTGGTTTCTTCCACTGCGGGTTCCAGCGCCGGTTCCGGGGCTGGTGCTGTTTCGTCCTCGACGGGCTCTCTGGTCGGCTGCCGCGCCACCGGATCCGACCCGGTGGGTGTCTGCTGGCCTTCCAGCTGTTGCAACCGCGTGCGCAACTGCTCCATCTGCCGGCGAAGCTGGATGACCCACCCCAACAACCAGCCCAGCAGTGCGCCCATGACCAGCCCGCCAGGAGCCTCCAGAAGCAGCACGCCGATGAGCGCGCCAACCATTCCCAGTGATATCGCCATCCATTCCCTCTTTGGACTGTCCCGGGACCTGATGTTTTATTCAAAACCGGCACATGGGTTACATGCTAAATCAGGCCCTTTTCCCTGAGCGCTTCGATCTCACTCGCGGGCTTTTGCAACACGCGTTCGAGTACTGCGGAAGTGTCTTCCCCAAGGGTAGGTGGCGCCTTGTGGTATTCAAGCTCCGTTTTCGAGTACTTGATCGGATTGGCCACCCCTTCCACCGGGCCGTTGGCGGAGTCAAGTGTCACTTGCATGCCGCGCGCCTGGACCTGCGGGTCATCGAAAACCTGTCCGATATCCTGGATCGGGCCGGAGGGAACGCCAATGTCACTAAGAAGCACTGTCCACTGTTTAAGCGTGCGTGTTCTGGTCACACTCTCCAGTACTTGGATGAGCTCAACCCGGTTCTTCACTCGCTCTGCGTTCGTCGCAAAGCGCTGGTCCTGGGCAAGCTCGTCGAGGCCAATGGCGTCGCAAAAACGCTGGAACTGGGCATCGTTCCCGATGGCAATAATGATCTGCTCATCGTCCGCAGTGGGAAACGGCTGGTAAGGCACCAGATTGGGGTGGTAATCACCAGTGCGTGCGGGTGGTTGTCCACTGCAGAAATAGTTCTGCGCCTGGTTGGCGAGCCAGCTCACCTGCACGTCGAGCAGCGCCATATCAATGTGCTGCCCTTCGCCAGTCTGGGTCCGGTGGTGCAACGCCCCCAGGATGGCAATGGTGGCATTCATGCCGGTGGTCAGATCCGCCACGGCCACACCAACGCGTTTGGGGCCGGCGCCAGGCTCATCGTCTGCCGCCCCTGTAATGCTCATCAGCCCGCCTTGAGCCTGGATCAGGTAGTCATACCCCGCCTTTTCGGCCATGGGCCCGGTGTGCCCGAAGCCCGTGATCGAACAGTAGATCAGGCCCGGATTGAGCGCCGAGAGCGTCGCGTAATCCAGCCCTTTCGTTGCTAGATCACCATTTTTGAAGTTTTCGACCAGGATATCGCTCTGGCTGGCAAGCTCGCGGATCAATTCCTGGCCGTCAGGCTGACTGATATCCACCGTCAGGGAGTGTTTGCCGCGATTCGCTGAAAGGTAGTAAGCAGACTCCTGGGTTTCAAAGCCATCGTCTCCCTGAAACCAGGGCGGCCCCCAATGACGGGTATCATCACCACGATTGGGTCGCTCAATCTTGATGACCTCTGCTCCCATGTCCGCCAGGATCTGGGTACTCCAGGGCCCGGCCAAAACACGACTGAGGTCAAGTACACGCAAACCTTTCAAGGGACCTGCCATGATGCACACCTAACGAAATAGAGTCAGAAGAAAGCCTGGAGGCCGGTCTGAGCGCGCCCCAGGATCAGCGCATGTATGTCATGCGTGCCCTCATAGGTGTTAACCGACTCGAGATTGACCATATGGCGTATCACACCGTACTCATCCGACACACCGTTGGCGCCGTGCATATCCCTTGCCATGCGGGCGATATCCAATGCTTTACCGCAGTTATTGCGCTTGATCAGCGAGATCATCTCCGCCGCCCAGTTTTCACAGTCGATCAAACGACCGACCTGAAGGGCGCTCTGTAAACCCAGAGTGATGTCGGTCTGCATATCGGCGAGTTTTTTCTGGATCAGCTGGTTAGAGGCCAGGGGGCGACCGAACTGCGTCCGATCCAGTGTGTACTGTCGGGCGGCATGCCAGCAGAACTCAGCGCTGCCCATTGTGCCCCAGGCGATGCCGTACCGGGCTTTGTTCAAACAACCGAAAGGACCTTTCAGGCCGCTGACATTGGGCAGCAGATTCTCTTCTGGCACAAAAGCGCCATCCAGCACGATTTCGCCGGTTATGGAGGCACGAAGGGACACTTTGCCCTCAATTGTCGGCGCACTGAATCCGTCAGTGCCGGATTCGACGATAAAGCCTTTAATCGCGTCATCGTGGGCGGCGGATTTCGCCCATACCACGGCGATATCAGCAATCGGACTGTTGGTGATCCAGATCTTGGTGCCGGTGAGACGGTAGCCGCCCTCCACTTTCTGGGCCCGCGTGACCATTGAGCCGGGGTCGGAGCCGTGGTCAGGTTCTGTCAGCCCAAAGCAGCCAACCAATTCGCCCCTGGCCAGCCTGGGTAGATATGTCTGCTTCTGCTCTTGTGAGCCATAGGCCTCGATGGGATGCATAACCAGCGACGACTGCACACTCATGGCCGAGCGGTAACCCGAGTCAACACGCTCCACCTCTCTCGCAATCAACCCGTAAGAGACGTGGTTGACGCCCGCTCCCCCATAGTCCGGCGAGACGGTGGCCCCCAACAAGCCGAGATCGCCCATCTCGCTCATGATCTCACGATCAAAACGCTCCTCACGAAACGCTGACAGGACACGTGGCTGCAATCTCTCCTGGCAGTAGTCGTGGGCAACGTCACGGATCTGGCGCTCTTCGTCGGTTAGCTGCTGCTCCAGCAGAAGTGGGTCGTCCCAGTTAAAACGGCTCATCGTCAAGGATCCTGAATGGTTAGCGGCAATTGGTTGTGCGGATCACACCGCCTCAAAATATCGACATTCTTTTCAAATCGTCAAAATGCTTTTTTTTCTGAGAGCTGGCCAACCCACACGGCACCTACAAGGGATCGCTGTCGCACCAGCCATTGCTGGGCCACCAATCGAATAAGGACAGGTCGCCGCAAACGACCGGACTCCGGTTCATGATGTCAGGCTCCCAGGGATTCGAGAAGCGCCTGATACGTTTATACTTCCTGTATTACGTTCGGAGTGCCCCAAGGAGTCGCACACCATGAACCTGATCCGCTCCTATTCCAGTCTGCCACTGGCCGCCAAGCTTGGCAGCGGCTTCGCGTTGCTGATTCTGATGTCGATGCTGGTCGCCGGTATCGGGCTGTTTGCACTCGACATGTTCAGTCAACGCTCAACCGTGGTGGCCATCGTCAGTGACATGGAATCCAGTCTGCTGGAAGCCCGCAGCGAGGAAAAGAACTTTCTGTTGCACGGCGAGCGGCAGCACCTGAAGGCGGCACGCACCAAGGCCGACAACGCCAGTGAGCATGTGCAGTCGCTGCGCGAGCGGCTGGTGGCGCCGGCGGATCTCGAGCGGCTGGATACGTTCGAATCCAGCGTGGCGGACTATCAGGCGCAGCTCAGTAAGCTCCAGCAGGCCGTTAAGGACCGCCATCAGGCCGCCAAAGCGGTTCAGAGCAACGCCACCGCGCTTGAAGAGGCCCTGAAGTCACGGTTCCAGTTCCGGAAGGTGACGGACGCGTTCAAGGCGATGCGCTCAGCCGCTCAGGATTATGCGTCATCCAGCTCCGAGGGGGCACTCAACGCATTCAACGCAGCGAAGGACCAAGCGGCCGACCAGATCGCCGGAATTCAGGTTGATGAAAAGTCGCGCAAGACACTGAGCGCCCCCTTCGATGCTTATGTGTCGTCCTTCGAGAGTCTGGTCAGTACCACTCGGGCCACGCAGGATATTCAGGATCGGATTGTCACCCTGGCGCGATCGGCTCTTGAAACGGCCGTCGAACTGCGTGAGATCCAGATGGATAAGCTGGAACGGGACCGCAGCACGGCCGTCACCGAAATTATCGCCACGACCATCGGCGTACTGGTTGCCGCCGTTCTGATCGCCTGGGGTCTAACCCGCAGTATCATGCAGCCGGTTCGACAAGCGGTGGATGTAACCAGCCGTGTGGCGTCCGGGGATCTGCGCGTGGAAGTCGACTCAAACCGCACCGATGAGCTCGGCCAGCTGCTCGACGCCCTTGGCACCATGGTCACCAGCCTGCGCGAACTGGTCGGGCGTATCGACACGACCGCCACCAATATCGCGTCGTCTTCCGACCAGTTGTCCACGGTTACCCAGCAGACAAGCCAGGGCGTGAACCAGCAGAAGGACCAGACCGACCAGGTCGCCACTGCCATGAACGAGATGGTCTCCACCGTCAACGATGTTGCACGCAGTGCCGAGGAAGCCTTCAACGCCGCGAACGAGGCAAGCCAGAAGTCCACGTCCGGCGAGAAGGCGGTTGAGGAAACCGTCTCCTACATCGCCGACCTGAACCGCCAGGCTGACACCACCATGGAGCGCCTGCAGGCGCTGCAGAATGATACCCAGAACATATCCACCGTGCTCGATGTGATCAAGTCGGTTGCCGACCAGACCAATCTCCTGGCCCTGAACGCCGCCATCGAGGCGGCCCGGGCCGGCGAGAACGGCCGAGGGTTCTCGGTTGTCGCCGAAGAGGTCCGCTCGCTGGCCCAGCGGACCCAGACCTCGACCTCGGAAATCGAAACGCTGATCGAGCGCCTGGTCACCAGCGCCAGCCAATCCGTAACCGACATGGAAACCGGCACCAAACTGGCCAACCAGACCCTCGACAGCGCCAGGTCGACCGGTGAGACCATCCGTGAAATGGCCAGCGCCGTTGAAAACATCCAGCAGTACAACAGTCAGATCGCTACTGCCGCTGAGCAGCAGACCTCGGTCGCCGAGGATATTAACCGCAGCGTTACCCAGATCCGGGACGTCAGTGATCAATCGGCAGCCTCGGCCAATGAGGTTTCATCCGCCAGTGAAAAACTGGCCCGCCTCGGAGAAGACCTGAGAGAGCAGGTATCGCGTTTCCGGGTGTGATTCGACCCTCCAATGCGAGGCGTTCGCCGGTCGGAACGATTAACAGGACGATGCTCTCGCGGTCTGGCAAGTAGCCAAAACAACGATGATTTTGGCCGGAAATGGGATCACCATTGATTTTTCGGGCCACAATCCGTAAAAAATTGGCGTTGCCATGGAACCGGCTGACAGCGTCCGATTGCCCGCAACCGCTTTCGTGTGCGGTCATACCGGACTATATTTCAAAGGTAAACAAATGATAACGGCAGGGCCGGACGCCTGCCCCAATAAACCAGGAGCATTCCATGGCTGATGACAGTGCCCCGCTTGTTTGCCGGGACATCCACAAATCCTTCGGGGACACCGAGGTCCTCAAGGGCCTGGATCTGGAAACCCGCAAGGGCGATGTCGTGTCGATGATCGGCAGCTCGGGCTCCGGCAAGAGCACTTTCCTGCGCTGCATCAACCTGCTTGAAACCCCGACCGCTGGCGACGTCGTCCTTCACGGCGAGCCCCTTCAGTTCAAGACCAACCGAAAAGGCACCCGCGTGCCAGCGGATCAACGTCAGGTCGAACGGGTCCGGGCAAAGCTCTCCATGGTCTTCCAGAGCTTCAACCTCTGGTCCCACATGACCGTTCTGGAAAACATTATCGAAGCACCGGTCCACGTTCTGAAGGTGCCCAAAAAGGAAGCGATTGAGCGGGCTGAGGCCTACCTCCATAAGGTCGGCATTTACGAGCGCAGGGATTACTACCCGGCCCAGATGTCCGGTGGCCAGCAGCAGCGGGCGGCGATTGCCCGGGCACTGGCAATGGAACCGGAGGTTATGCTGTTCGATGAACCCACCTCCGCACTCGACCCGGAGCTGGTGGGGGAGGTACTGCGGGTCATGCAGGACCTGGCCGAAGAGGGGCGCACGATGATCGTCGTGACCCATGAAATGGCATTCGCCCGGAACGTTTCCAATCAGGTGATGTTCCTCCACCAAGGGCAGATTGAGGAGCAGGGCTCACCGGACAAAGTCATCGATAACCCGTCCTCCGAGCGCATGAAGCAATTCCTGGCTCCCAACTTCAAGCAACGGTCGACGGCGTGATATCTCAACCTGGCCCGATGCTTGCTAGGCTTTTCGACGATTCGTCCAGTGCACCTCACCCGCTGTGCGTGCACGGCGTTTCCGGCGCTGCGTCCGCAGCGTCGAATCCCATCAACACGGTTGATACAACAACAAAACGACGGAGTTTCTGACATGAAAAAACTGCTCATTGCCACGGGTTGCATTCTTGCCATGATGGCCGGCATGGCCCAGGCGCAGGACAACCCGCTACGGATTGCGTTTGATGTGCCCTATGAACCCTTCGAGTATAAAACGCCCGACGGTGAGCTGACCGGCTTCGAGGTCGAGCTTGCGCGCGCCATGTGCGACGAAATGGGGCGTGAGTGCGAGTTCGTGATCCAGGCCTGGGACGGCATCATTCCCGGTCTGCTCGCCCGCAAGTACGACCTCATCATGTCCTCCATGTCCATTACCGAAAAACGCGCCAAGCGCGTGCTGTTCTCAGAGCCTTACTACATCACCCCGGGCGCCTGGTTCGGAAAGATGGACACCAAGGTGGACGTCACCGACATGGCCGCGATGGAAGGCAAGGTGGTGGGCGTGCAGCGCGGCACCACCATGGACAAGTACGTCACCGAGAACATGAGTGACATTGTCGAGATCAAGCGTTACACCACCGCGGATGACATGGTGCTGGACCTGCAAAGCGACCGGCTCGACCTGGTGTTCGTGGACTACCCGGTGGGCGAGCAGTACTTCCTCAGCAAGGAGAACTTCAAGGTCATCGGCAAGCCGGTCAAGCTGGGCAAAGGCGTAGCCGTCGCCATGCGCAAGCGCGACAAGGAGCTGGCTGAGAAGATCAATGCTGCTCTCAAGACGCTCAAGAATGATGGCACCTACGACACCATCATGAACAAGTACTTCGACTACAGCATCAAGATGTAAACCACTCCCCGGGGCCGGCCCTGCGCCGGCCCCGCACCGTCACGGATCACCGCGTCCATGCTCGATTTTCTGTTTGATTTCAAAGGCTATGGCCCGGAACTGCTCCAGGGGGCACTCGTTACCACCGAGCTGGCCTTCTCCTCGCTGGCGCTCGCCCTTGCTATCGGCCTCGCCGGCGCCGCCGCCAAACTTTCTGGCAGCCGCGCAGCCAAAGGCGTCGCAACCTTCTACACCACCGTCATTCGCGGCATCCCCGACCTGGTCATGATGATGCTGTTCTACTATGGCGGGCAGGTGCTGATGAACCGGTTGTCCGACTACCTGTACTACAATTACGAGATCGATTTCTTTGTTCAGTTCGACCCCTTCATTTCCGGCGTCCTGACCATCGGACTGATCTTCGGTGCCTACATGACGGAAACCTTCCGTGGCGCCTTCCTCGCTGTCGACAGCGGCCAGATCGAAGCCGGTCGTGCCTATGGCATGAGCCGGGTACAGATTTTCTTCCGCATCATGTTTCCTCAGATGCTGCGCCACGCCCTGCCCGGGCTGGGCAACAACTGGCAGGTGCTGCTCAAGACCACTGCGCTGGTCTCCATTATCGGCCTCTCCGACATGGTCCGCATCGCGGAACAGGCCAGCAAGGCCGAGCACGCCCCCTTCAAATTCTTCATTCCGGTGGCGGCGATGTACCTGACGCTGACGGCCATTTCGGAGCTGGCCATCAAATGGCTGAACAAACACGCCAATGTCGGCGTTGCGGGAGGCGCCTGAACCATGCCTGAATTTCTAGCCGACCTGCTGAACCAGAACGCCATCTTTACCGCCACAACGGTCGGTCACTACTGGGATGGACTGGTCACGACTACTCAGCTCGTCTTTCTGTCGCTGGTCATTGGCCTGCTTGTGGCGGTGCCTCTGGCGATCCTGAGAACTTCCAAAAACCCCTTTGTTTACGGCCCGGTGTGGCTGTACACCTACGTTTTCCGGGGCACCCCACTGCTGATCCAGCTCTACATCATCTATTACGGCATCGGGCAGATTGACGGCATTCAGGGCACGTTCTGGTGGGACATCTTCCGGGAGCCCTTCTACCCGGCCCTGCTGGCATTCAGCCTCAATACGGCGGCCTACACCACGGAAATCATCCGCGGCGCGCTGGTGGCGACCCCCCACGGCGAGATCGAAGCCGCACATGCCTACGGCATGTCCTGGCTGCTGCGCATGCGCCGAATCATTCTGCCCAGTGCCTTCCGCCGGGCCCTGCAGGCGTACAGCAATGAGGTCATCTTCATGCTCCACGCCAGCGCCATCGCCAGCGTGGTGACGATTGTCGACCTGACCGGCGCTGCGCGGGACATCTACTCGCGGTTCTATGCGCCCTTTGTCGCATTCATCGCCGTCGCGGTGATCTACATGGCGCTCACGTTCCTGATTGTCTATTGTTTCAAGCTGCTGGAGCGCAGAATGCTTCGCCACCTGCAACCACTGAATCCGTAACGCTATGACCAACACCGGGCTGTTTGAGAACCACCCCGACTGGCTCAGCCATACGCTGGCCAATGCGGGCCTGACAACAGCAGGGGGCGATGTCGCCCTGCCGGATGGAGGGCGGCTGGAACGGCTGGGCACCGGCGTGCTCTGCGTGCACCCCGCACAGGTGTCCGGCCCTCACACCATCCTCTCGGCAGGCGTTCATGGCAATGAAACCGCGCCCATCGAGATCCTCAATGAGCTGGTACAGTCACTCCTGGAAGGCGACCTCCCGGTCACCTGCCCGACATTGCTGATCCTCGGCAACCCACCGGCGATGGTGGCCGACCAGCGGTTCGTGACGTACAACATGAACCGGCTGTTCAGCGGCGCCCACCAGCATCCGGACTACAGGACGTGCGATGAAACCGAAAGGGCCGCGCAACTGGAGCAGTTCTGTCTGGCATTTGCCGAAGGCGCCGAGCGCCTGGTGCACTATGATCTGCACACGGCCATCCGACCCTCTTACCGGGAGAAGTTCGCACTCTATCCCTGGGTGCCGGACCGCACCATTACCGACGACCAGTGCCGTTTCCTGCTGGAGGCGGACGTGGACACACTCCTGCTCCAGCACACCGGCGCCACCACCTTCTCCGCGTTCACGGCGGTGACGCTGGGAGCCGAAAGCCTGACCGTTGAACTGGGCAAGGTCCGCCCCTTCGGAGAGAACAACCCCGAGGACTTCCGGGGCATCGACCGGGCCCTGCGCCGCCATCTGCGTGGCGAACCGGCGCCCGCCACCGACCGCAGACTGACCCGTTTTGAAGTCGTCCACGAGATCATTCACACCGGCGACGATTTCCATTTCCACGTCAGTGACGACACGCCCAACTTCACCGAGTACCCACCGGGCACCCTCATCTGGAGCGATCGGACAACGGAATACCGGGTCGGGGAGCAATCAGAGGCCATCGTCTTCCCAAACCCGAACGTACCCAAGGGGCATCGGGTGGGGTTAATGGTGAAAGAAGATCACACTCACCACTGAAATTCGTAAAGCGATCCCAACCCAAGAATCCCGGTCAGCTCATCCAGCGCGTGGCGGCTTTCTTGCAGGAGCATCGGGTCAGCCAGATCGTCCGGGGTGATTGCGTCACGGTAGTGCTCTTCAACCCAGGTCACCAGCCGGTTGTAGAGCGAATCCGTCAGCAGGACGCCGTCGTGCATGGCGGCAATCTCGTCGCCGGTGAGCACCACTCGCAACCTCAGGCACGCCGGTCCACCGCCGTTGCGCATGGACTGGCGCAGGTCGGCCACTTCAACGTTCGTGATCGGGCCATCCGAGGCCATCAGTCGATCCAGATAGGCTTTCACGCTGGCCGTTTCCTGGCACTCCCCGGGCACCAGCAGGGTCATGCCCCCATCCGGCCCGGTCAGAAGCTGGCTGTTGAACAGGTAGGACGACACAGCGTCGCCCATGGGCACTTCCGACGCCGGTACCCGGACCGTCCGCAGGTCGGCGTTGGGCATTGCGGCGTTCAGATCGCCCAGCAGACGCGGCTCATCAAGGAAAGCCTGCTCGTGGTAAAACAGCGTGTTGCCGTTGCCCACGGCAATCACATCGTTATGGAACACGCCGGCATCAATGGCGGCCGGATTCTGCTGTGCGAACACCGCCCGCCCATCATGCACCCCATGCATCCGGGCGATCGCCTGGGAGGCTTCGAGGGTCTGGCGGGCGTTGTAGCGTGACGGTTTGGGGACACTTCCATCAAAGCCCGACCGGCCGTAGACGAACAGCTCCACACCGGTCTCGCCGTAGTGCGAGCATAGCCGTGTGTGGTTGGCCGCGCCTTCGTCGCCGAACGCACTGACCGGCGGCAGCGCAGGGTGGTGCGCGAAGTAGGCCTCGTCCGAGAAAATCGACGTCAATACACGGCCGGTCACCTGGTGTTCAATCGACCGGTGAAACTTGTCGTTCAGGTTAGCGGGCGTGAAGTGCACCCGATGATCCCGGGTATCGGCGCTGGGCGACACCGTCGCCGCGTTGGCGGTCCACATGGCGGAGGCCGAGCTGACTGACGCCAACAGGGATGGCTGGTGCTGTGAAACCTGCCGCAGCACGTCGGCGTCCGACCCGGAAAAGCCAAGGTGGCGCAAGGTCGGCAAATGAGGCCGTTCGTGAGGCGGCAGAACCCCCTGCAGGAAGCCCCGGTCAGCCAGGCGCTTCATCTTCGCCAGGCCCTGCAGGGCCGCCTCACGGGGGTTCGATGCGGCGTTGCGGTTGGACTGGGACGCGACATTGCCGGACGACAGGCCCGCATAGTTGTGGGTGGGGCCGACGATGCCGTCAAAATTGGCTTCCTGGGCGGGCTGGCTCATAGCGGCTCCAGAGTGATCAGAATGTCAGGCCGGGCGCGGTCTGCTCCGGCAGGGTTGCCTGCTCAGCCTCCAGCGAGGCCATGGGCCAGGCACAGTAATCGGCCGCATAGTAGGCACTCGGGCGATGGTTACCGCTGGCACCGATACCACCAAAGGGCGCGGCGCTACTGGCCCCGGTCAGCGGCCGGTTCCAGTTGACGATGCCGGCCCGCACCTCTTCGGTCAGCTTTTCAAACAGCGAGCGATCCTCGCTCAGCAAACCGGCGGAAAGCCCAAAGCTCGTGTCATTGGCGATTCGGATGGCGTCATCGAAGTGCTGGTAACGGATCACCTGCAGCAGCGGCCCGAAGAACTCCTCATCAGGCTGTTCCTCGAGGCTCGAGACGTCAATGATGCCCGGCGAGACCATGGCCGGCCCTGCGTCCTGGCGCTCCATGGTCAGCAGGGGCCGGGCGCCCGCATCAATAAGCCGCTGCTGCCCCGCCAGCAGATGGTCGGCGGCCGCTTTGGAAACCAGCGAGCCCATGAACGGCTGGGGATCGTCATCCCAGTCACCCACTGTGATGTTCGAAGCGACCGACACCAGTCGCTCCAGGAAACGGTCGCCCTCATCCCCCTCACGAACCAGCAGCCGGCGCGCACAGGTACAGCGCTGTCCGGCGGAGAGGAAGGCCGATTGCAGTGCGTGGTGCACGGCACCATCAAGATCCGGCGCCGAGTCCACAATCAGCGGATTGTTGCCCCCCATCTCCAGCGCCAGAATTTTCTCCGGCTGGCCGCCCAGTTGGCGATGCAGCAGATGACCGACTGTGGCACTGCCGGTAAAGAACAGACCGTCGATGCCGGGATGGCCGGACAGCGCCACGCCCGTGTCTTTCTCACCCTGCACCAGATTCATGACACCGTCCGGCAATCCGGCCTCGCGCCAGAGCCGGACGGTGAGTTCCGCCACGGCCGGAGCGATTTCGCTGGGCTTGAAGATGACGGTATTGCCGGCCAGCAGGGCCGGGATGATATGCCCATTGGGCAGATGGCCCGGGAAGTTATAGGGGCCAAACACCGCGACCACACCATGGGGCCGGTGCCGGAGCACGGCTTGCCCGACCGGGGCGGGATTCACCCGCTCGCCGGTGCGCTCATGATAGGCATCAATGGAAATGGCAATCTTGCCGATCATGGCGCCGATTTCAGTCCGGGATTCCCAGAGCGGCTTGCCCGTCTCGCGGGCAATCAGCGTGGCCAGATCCTCCCGGTGCTCTTCCAGCTGTCGCCCAAAGGCTTCCACAATGGCCTTGCGATCCTCGAAGGACCGGCGACGCCAATCCGGAAACGCGCTCCGGGCGGCGCTGACAGCGGCATTCACATCATCGGCCGTAGCGGCGTTGCCTTCCCAGACCACCTCACGATTGACCGGCTGGATGGATTGGAACACCGGACCACTACCGGATTCCCATTCGGCGCCCAACAGGGCTTTGCCAGTAAGCTCGTGTGTCATGATGACGATCCTTCGGTTGTTGGCGTTTTCAATGGCGATACGCGCACTACGTCGCCTTCTTCGATGACCAGCGCGTCGGCCTCGGCCGGATTGAGCTGAAGATGGCCGGAGATCAAAGCCGAGCGTGGCACGGTGATCACCCGGAAATCGGCAAACGAGCGATTGGACACCATCAGCTGGTCCGCCGAGGACAGGGGACCGGCCGGACGCGACGCATCGGATACGATCGTCACCGACCGCAGCAGGCTCTCACGCACTGTCCGCACATTGTGGAGGAATGCCTCCACCAGCGGCCCACCGTCAAAGATGTCCACCAGGCCATTGAAGTTGAAGCCCTCGGCTTCGAGCATCTTCAGGGCCGGCGCCGTTCCCTCATGCACCTGGCCCACCACGGCACGGGCCTCCGCCGGTAACAGTGAGAGGTAAATGGGGTATTTGGGCATCAACTCCGCGATGAATGACTTGTCGCCCTGAACCGACAGCCGATCCGCCTCGGCGAAGTCCATGTTGAAGAACAGGCGCCCAAGGGACTCCCAGAGCGGTGAATGCCCGTCCTCGTCCGAGTAGCCACGCATCTCCGCGAACACCTTGTCCGCAAACAGCCCCCCGAAATCCGCCATGAAGAGGAAACGGCAGCGGGAGAGCAAGAGTCCGTTCCCCCCACCCCGGTGATCCGCATCCAGCAACAGGGAGCAGATCTCGGTGGCGTCTGTCATGTCGTTGGTGAGATAGAGCGTGGGCGTGCGCACATGCACGCCCAGTTCACGGGACGCCGTGACGTGGGTGCTCAGGCGGTAGTTGTAGAACACCTCATCCTGACCCACGCGGGCCTCGATCCCGCTGATGCCAACACACTGATGCGTGTCGGCATCGCTCAGCGCGAACAGATACATGCCGGCATCGGCGGATTGGCGGCCAGAGAAGGTGGCCTCGGCGCGCTCGATCTTGCGCGCGAGAAAGTCCCGGTCCGGGGGCAATGACGTCAGGCCCTTGCCGGCATTGCCCGCCATACGATAGAGGTCGTCCAGATCATCGGCTTGCAAAGGGCGGATCAGGCGCATGGACGTTACCCGACGAACCGTTTCACGGCTTTGTCGAAACGCGCCAGACCCTCTTCAAGATCACTTTCCGGAATGATCAGCGAGGGCGCCAGACGAATCACGTTGGGACCAGCCACCAGGACCATAACGCCCTCTTCGGCCGCGACCTTGAGGAGCTCCTTGGCACGCCCCTTCCAGGCGTCGGAAAGGACGCAGCCGAGCAGCAGCCCCTCACCGCGCACCTCTTCAAACAGCCCGTACTCGTCGCCGATCCGCTTCAGCCCATCCCGGAGGGTTGTCGAGCGCTCACGGACGCCCTTGAGCACATCCGGCTGACTGATCACATCAATCACCCGTTGCGCCACCGCGCAGGCCAATGGATTGCCACCGTAGGTGCTGCCGTGCGTCCCGACCGTGAGACTCTGGGCGATGTCGGCGGTCGTCAGCATGGCACCAACCGGGAAACCACCACCGAGCGCCTTGGCCGTGGACAGAACATCCGGAGTGACGCCGTAGTGCTGGTAGGCGTAGAGGTGGCCGGTACGACCCACGCCGGACTGCACTTCGTCGAACACCAGCAGTGCTTCATGCTCATCGCACAGCTCGCGCAGCCCCTTGAGGAACTCGGGGTCGGCCGGCAGAACACCGCCTTCGCCCTGCACCGGTTCAACGACCACCGCGCAGGTCCTGCTGGAGATCAACTCCTTGACCGAGTCCAGGTTATTGAATTCGCCATGCCGGATACCGCCAGGGGCCGGCTCAAAGCCTTCGAGGTATTTGGGCTGCCCACCCACGCTGACGGTGAACAGCGTGCGGCCGTGGAAACTGTTCTGGAAGGCGATGATCTCATGCTTACCCTCCCCATGGTGCTGCCAGGCATAGCGACGCGCCAGCTTGAAGGCGGCCTCGTTGGCTTCACCGCCGGAGTTGGCAAAAAAGACACGCTCAGCGAAGGTGAGCTGGCACAGGCTCTGGGCCAGCTGGATCGCTGGTTCGTTGGTCATCACGTTGGACAGATGCCAGAGTTTGTTCGCCTGATCAGTGAGCGCGCCAACCAGTTCCGGATGGGCATGGCCCAGTGCGGTAACGGCGATGCCGCCGGCGAAATCCACGTATTCGTTGCCTTCCTGGTCCCAGACCCGCGAGCCCTGCCCCTTGACGGGAATCATGGACGCTGGTGCGTAGTTCGGGACCATGACGTCGTCGAACATCTCGCGGGTAATGGTGGTATTGGTCATGGTCGGGTCGTTGCCTTATTCGGATGGGTTGTTCATTCAGGCCAGTGCCGCAAGGTTAGCGCACCAAACCGGTGCCCGAAAGGATAGGCCCTGTCGTCGGCCCTTCAATCAGCACTTTTCCCAACAACAGACGCGCACGGGCGTAACAATGAGGCATTCAGTGCTGACATGGGGCGACAGGCCGACGATGGGGCCCACTCCCTTCAGCGCCGGCGCCCTAACGCTCGGCGGCATGGGTGCTCTCGAAGATCTTGTCCGCCGAGGCCGGTACAAAGCCGCCGTAAAGATTGCCGTCACTGTCCGGATACCGTTTGGCGAACTCGTAGAAACAGCTTGGGATGCGGACCGTCGTATCCCGGAAGCGGACCTCCACCTCGTCGGCAAGCGTTGAGGACTGCTCCAGCAGCACCTCCGGCGACCCCTTGATCTCGCCACCGGCATCGTTGAGACGGTAGCCGGCGTCCTTCAATGCCTGGTTGACCGAGGCCAGCGTTGTGTACTGTTCCAGCGCATTGACGCTCACGGTGAAGTGATTCGGCCGCCAGCCCCAGGCCGCCATCCAGGCGGCGTACTCGCTTTCCTCAAGCAGAGTCCGGTATGTGGCCTCATCAATGGACCAGTGGGCGCCGGAATAGAGAAAGTCGTCCGCGTCCACGGCCGCAGGATCAACCTGGGCCACGAGATCCCCAACGATTGACTGCAGTGCTGGCGAGCATTGGTCGACGAGCAGTTCCGAGATAAAGACCTTCGGCGCCGTCGGGTCGGGATGCTGGAAATGGCGGGCGTACAGTTTCTTTTCATCGAAATGGTATTCGCCGCCCTGCTCATAACCCAGTACCCGGAAGTGCTCGGCCAACCGGTCCAGACGGACCGGATCAAGGTTAAAGGTGCGCAGGGCGATGTGATCATTGACGATCGCCCCGCCCTGGGTGCCGCCCAGCAGCCGGTGAATGTCCTGTGCCGAAGGGGTCACGGTCAGGTAGTGCTCCCACAGCTTCTGGAACAGAGTGTGACGGTCAGAGTGCATGATGAACCTCCTGTGGCATGGTGGCCTGAGCCGCAGGGCTCAGGCGGGTGAATCCAATGGTATCGCCGTTGGCGCAGTTCAGTCGCTCAAGAATGTGGCCCGGCACCAGCAGGCGATTGTGGCGCGGCAGGTAAATGGCCTGGTCGGTTACCGTGGCCCGGAAGCCGGTCACGCTGCCATTGGCGATGGCGATGGTCTCGTGATGATGCGTTCCGTGAGCCTGTGCCAGTGTGGCGTCGGCCTCCTCCAGCGGCTGGACCGCGCAGCGGACGCTGTCACGGATACTGCGGATGTCGTCCCGCCGGGCCTCAAGTGTCGGGCCGGCATCGAAAGGATCAACATAGCCCGTATACCGGAACCCTTCTGACTCCAGCACCTGACGTGCGGGGCGGGTCTGCTGATGGACCTCACCGATGGCCTGGCAGGCCGCGTCATCCAGAAACCGTGAGTAGATCGGGTGGCTTGGCATCATGTCGGCAATGGCCTGGGTGTGGCCCAGACCCGCCAGCCGGGTGACGGTCTCGAAATCAAGGTTTACAAAGTGGCGCTGGAAGGCCCGCCAGAACGGGGATTCGCCATTGTCATCGGAAACGCCGCGCATTTCCGCGATCACCGTATCGGCGAAGCGCTCCGGATGCTGAGCCATAAACAGGAACCGCACACGCGAGAGCAGCCGGCCGGCATTGGCGCGCCGGAACTGCGGCCGCAGGAACAGGCTGCAGACTTCGGAGCAGCCGGTGTAGTGATTGCACAGATGCAACACCTCCTGCTGGCTGGTCAGCCCCAGCTCCGGCGAGCGATGACGGACACGGGAGACCTGAAAATGATAAAGCGGGTTGCGGTGCCCCACCGCCGCTTCGATGCCCGTTGTTCCCATGATGTCGCCGGTCTCCGGGTCCTCCAGAACGAACAGATACCCCTCGTGGTCCGGCGCGTCCACAGAACGACGGAAGCTGTCCATGGCATGGGCGATTTTCTGCTCAAGAAACACGCGATCATCAACCAGCGAGCTGAACCCGGGTCCAGACTCCTCTGCAATGGCCTGCAGAGCGGGCAGATCGCTGTCAGTAATGGGGCGAATGATCATAAGCCATTTCCTGCGCCGTTTTCAGTACGTTGGCGCCAGTATGGCCATTGCGTATGCCACATTGTAGTTTCAATATGAGCGGATTAATGCCATGATTAATCAAATTGACACGGTTATTGCTCAATATGATTGGTTCTCAGGATGAGCGCCTGATTGCGCTGCTACGACGCAATGCCCGCTCCAGCATCTCGGACCTGGCCCGGGCCCTGAACCTGTCGCGCTCCACAGTCCAGAACCGGATGGAACGGCTGGAAACCCGCGGGATTATCCAGGGTTACTCAGTCCAGCTGGGCGGTGACTATGCGGCCCGGCGGGTGGAGGCTCATGTGTCGATCAAGGTGCACCAGAAGCTGACGGCGAAGGTCAACACGGCGCTGGAGCAGCTCAATCACGTCACCCAGCTCTACTCGGTAAGTGGCGAGTACGACCTGATCGCGATTGTTGAGGCCCAGTCGCTGGAGCAGCTCAGCACCGTTCTGGATGACATTGGCAATCTGGACGGGGTGGAGCGGACCAACTCTGCAGTCGTGCTGGAAACCCGGTTCCGTCGATAGCGGATTTCTGAAAACGTCCGTTTTTGGTCTAGCGGGGCCATGTTCGCTGACCGCGAATCAGGCTCGGTCCCACTCCATCCGGTACAGCGCCCCAAAGAAGGAGTTATGGTGATTTCTGGTGTATGGAAGCAGGCTGAAGAGGTGGCATATCCTGTTGGTTGATCTCCGCCAAGATCACAACCAACAGAGGGATGATACGCCATGTCCAAGTCTAACCTGCATGCTCTTTCACAACCAGAACAGACTCAAAACGACCCACTGCACGAGCTGATTCGCCAGGGTGCCCGCGATCTGATCGCACGGGCCGTTGAAACGGAGCTGGAGAGCATGCTGAGCCAGTATGCGGATGTCACCACACCCGATGGTCGCCAAGCGGTAGTTCGCAACGGCCACCTGCCCAAGCGAACCGTCCAGACCGGCGTCGGCGACGTTGAGGTTCAGGTGCCCAAGGTCAGAGACCGCAGTGGCTCGGGGATCCGGTTCAACAGCCAACTGCTGCCGCCGTATCTCAAGCGTGCTCAGAGCCTGGAGGAGCTTATTCCCTGGCTGTACCTGCGTGGTGTCTCCTCCGGCGACTTTCAGGAGGCATTGAGTGCGCTGGTAGGCGAGCAAGCCAAGGGCTTGTCGGCGAACACGGTATCCCGGCTCAAGGCCCAGTGGCTGAAAGAACACCGCGACTGGCAGCAGCGGGATCTGAGCCAAAAGCGCTACGTTTACTGGTGGGCAGACGGTGTATACAGC